>NZ_CAWLFA010000007.1 GCF_963860125.1 Picosynechococcus sp. PCC 7002 | reverse complement strand
AGACATTTCCCACAGACCACATCAAATTACAGCAATTGATCTAGCTGAAAGTTTAACCCACTTCCCCCCAGACCCAGAAGACCAGAGGCGCTTAAGCTTCCCCGAACAAACTCAACTGACCGAGGGGGAGGGAGCCGTAGCGGCGTTGGTGTTGGCGTAAATGACAGGCCGAGCAAAGAGCGATGAGATTTTCCCGACGATTGTCTTCGGGGATGTAATTTTTGTGGTGGACGCTTAAGGTTAAAACAGCCCGCAGGTGACGATCAATGCCTTTGACCTTCACATCCGACGGAATACAAACCAAGCCACAGAGTTCACAGCGCCAGTCTGCATCCTCTTTTACTTGTAAGGCGATCGCCTGCCAATCATCAGAATATCGAGAAGAATGTTTCATCTAAACCTAGCGCCGCAAGATAATCCTGAAATCGCTACAGTATTAAAAAATTCTGGCCAACATCACAGCCAATACTGTCTGTTTTGTGACCTATTTCGTGATTCTAACCCTAATTATTAAGAAATCACCAAAAAAACCATCTCCATTACCCCAAAGCACCATGAAAATCGCCTTCTTTAGCAGCAAGCCCTACGATCAAGTCTCCTTTAACAAGACCAACCAACGTTTTCACCATGAACTGGTCTTCCTCGAACCACGCCTCACCCCCGATACCGTTAGCCTCGCCGCTGGTTTTCCGGCCATTTGTGCATTTATCAATGACGACCTAGGAGAAGCTGTCCTCAAACAACTCGCCCACAACGGCACCCAATACATTGCCCTACGCTGTGCCGGGTTTAACAATATCAACCTTGAGGTCGCCCGCAAATTAGGCTTGACCGTTGTCCGAGTGCCTGCCTACTCCCCCTATGCCGTGGCCGAACATGCCGTGGGACTGATTTTGATGCTCAACCGCAAACTCTATCGCGCCTACAACCGTGTCCGGGACGATAATTTTGCCCTTAATGGCCTCCTGGGTTTCGATCTCCACGGTAAAACAGTCGGGATTATTGGCACCGGAAAAATTGGCGAATGCTTTGCCAAAATTATGCAAGGGTTTGGCTGTCGTTTACTGGCCCACGATCCCCAAGAAAATTCTGTCTGTTTAGATTTGGGTGTCCAATACACAGATTTACCAGATCTGCTCACCCAAGCCGATGTGATTTCCCTCCACTGTCCCCTAGTGCCCGACACCTATCACCTAATTAACACCAACTCCCTCGCCCAGATCAAACCCGGTGCCATGCTGATTAATACCAGTCGGGGGGGCTTAATTGATACCAGGGCCGTTATCGAGGCACTGAAAACAGGTCAGTTGGGTTATTTTGGCACCGATGTCTACGAAGAAGAAGAAAATCTCTTTTTTGAAGATCTATCGGATACAGTGATTCAAGATGATACGTTTCAGTTATTACAATCTTTTCCGAATGTAGTGATCACTGCCCACCAAGCCTTTTTCACCCAGGAAGCCTTGGGAAATATTGCAACGACGACCTTAGATAATTTACAGGCACTGGAGAAAGGCAAAGCTTGCACGAATCAGTTATGTCCCTAGAAACTGCGCCAAGAATAGCTCACTTCAAATCAGTCACGGTTTTGTTTAGGGCTTGTCTGGCGATTTTGGTGACATAGACAGTCACAGCAACAGTAGCCACAAAACCAAGAATCCGGATCGACCACTGGGCAATGGGGTTGGCGCTGGTGCTTTCTGTGCCGAGGGTCGCAAGATTTCCGGCCAGGGAGCCAATGTAGACATACATGATGGTGCCAGGGATCATCCCCACAGAGCCGAGGACATAGTCTTTTAGGGAAACGCCCGTGACCCCATAGGCATAGTTAAGCAGATTAAAGGGAAATACAGGTGAGAGACGCGTCAGGAGAACAATCTTCAGGCCTTCCTTGCCCACAGCTTCGTCGATGGCGCGAAATTTCGGGTTGTCGGCGATTTTTTGGCTCACCCATTGGCGGGCCAGATAACGACCCACTAGGAAAGCAGCGATCGCTCCTAGGGTTGCGCCAACAAAGACGTAAATTGATCCTAAAGCGACACCAAAAACAACCCCGGCTCCCAAGGTCAGAATCGACCCCGGTAGAAAAGCCACCGTCGCCACCACATAAAGCACCATAAAGGCGATCGCCCCTAGGGCACCCAGACTATCGATCCATTGCAAGCCCTGGAGTAACCAAGCCTGGGGATCAAATCCCGTGCCAAAAAGCCCCTGGACAAAAGTTGATGTTGAACTGGCCGCCGTTGCCATGCCCGCGAAAAATGTTGAGAGTGCAACCACTTCTAAAAGCATACTTACCCCGAATGCACCCAAGGCTAAACCCGTAAAGCTTTTCCAACAAGGTAATTTTTTTGGTTGCCGTTGATGCCTAATTTTTTGATTGGTGTCACCCTTTAAGTTAGCAGGTTTCATCAAATTCCCCTCAAGTTAATCATTCTTTTTATCCGGCGATCGCCTCTAATCCACCGTCCAGAGGGTGTCTGCATCCCGCAACAAAAACAGCGTGCAACAAGCAGCCAGCATCGGTAAGGCCGCAAAGAAGAGGAGGTTATTGAAAGGATCAAGATATTGCCGAAAGGAAGCAAAAGTTGACCCGGCATGGAGCAGCAACACCAAAAAATAACAACGATTTTTTTGGAACCCCGTCACGAAACCCAACACAATGGCCAGTTGCACAATACCGATGAGAAAAATCACCCCGTTGCTGAGGCCAGAAATCAGATAAAAATTCTCGAAAACGGCCCTGGCGTGGTCTGGGTTAAAAAATTTATCCAACGTCCAGACAAACATCACAATAAAAATACTGAGCCGTAAGAGCAATAACGACAACGCAAGACGCGACACCTGTTTCATAATTTTTTTCGTAAACTCATAATGTTTTCAGCAGCGATCGCCAGCAAATATTTTTATTCCGCTTCATTGGCCTTCGCGGCACAGGGATTTGCCTTAGAAGCGCAAGGATTTTCTTTTGCCGCACAAGGATTGGTTTTAGAAGCACAGGGGTTTTCCTTCGCCGCACAAGGGTTTGCTTTAGAGGCACAGGGATCGGCTGTTTCTGTTTTACTCGCACAGGGATTTTTAAACAGTCCAGCGCAAGGGTTTTTGACACCGGAACAGCCGGCGATCGCCCCCAGACTTAGCAAAGAGATTGATACGAGGGTGGCAGCATAGCGAATTTTCATGGTCATTCTCCTGAAATTAATTAGATTGCTGAGTTAAAACCAAAGCTTTGCCGTGGTTCTTGAGCTTGATTAAATCGGCTAAACATGAGGCGCAGATGAGGGGAAACTAGAGAAAACTTAAAAATATTGAGCAATAAAATGTCGAGCAATCTTCAGGAAAAATTCAGACTGCCATCAGCGATCACTCAGGCAAAAATGTCATTGTAGAAAAACAAGCCGTCCCATCTTTTGCATGAATTTATGGCCCCACAAACTTGGTTTATTGATCGCGGCGGCACCCAGGAGCTTTGGCCAGCCACTGAGTTCCCGACATCGAAAACACAACCCTATCGGCTTTATCGTTTCCTGACAGATTTGGAAGATCTGCTAAACCGTGAGCCAGGCGATCGCCAACGTTTACAGGCCCTATACCCTTTAGTGCAGCGTTTGTTGCAGAGTTCAGAATGGCTGCAACTGATCCCCATTGCGCCAGATCCAGACACAGGTTGGGCTGTGGAAATTTTGTATGATGAACCAGATTTTCCGCTCACAGTGCAGCTTGTGGCCTGGGAACCCCGACGGGTCTCGCCGATCCATAACCATGGTTGTTGGGGCTTGGTCGCTCTATTGCAAGGCCAGGAAGAAAATCAATTTTGGCGGCGATCGCCTGGAGATTCGACCCAGTTAGTGGAGGCTGGGAGCTTAGTATTAAATCCTGGGGATTTGGTTTGTTTAATGCCAGACGCGATCCATCGGGTGAAAACATTGGGCACGACGCCAACCATTAGCTTTAATGTGTATGGGGAGACCGACTATGACCAGCGCTTTGAATTTGATCTCGACCAG
The DNA here is from genome assembly GCF_963860125.1 of Picosynechococcus sp. PCC 7002. Lineage (NCBI taxonomy): Bacteria > Bacillati > Cyanobacteriota > Cyanophyceae > Chroococcales > Geminocystaceae > Picosynechococcus > Picosynechococcus sp. PCC 7002. Next base: position 182,452 of record NZ_CAWLFA010000007.1, on the reverse strand, counting down.
GACAGGGCAACAAATTTTTAATCTTTTTTCCGGTAGTAAGCGATGGGGCTAAAAAAACTAAAAAAGGCGATCGCCAAACGCTTGAAATTAGACCATTGGCATTTTTCGACGAGTTCTCTGCAATTTCGCCTCACCTTTGAGCTGGCTGGTTTATCGATCTGTGGCCTCGGCATCGTTGCCATTTGGGCGGGCTGGCAGATGGAACAAAACCTCGTGGCAGCCCACAAACAAACCCTAGATTACATTGCCTCGCGATTCCCGGAACAGTTAGAACTGTATAGCGAAATGGAACCCGTGGAAACCAGTCTGGTACGCACTCTCCAGCGGGTGACGACTGCTGATGTTATGGCTTGGGTGAAAGATCCTGACGGTCAACTGGTGACCCAATCAACGGCGACGGCTGATTTTGTCGCCCAAGTGCCCGATCTGATGACCTTTGAGCAAGGGGCAATGCCCCCCCAAATTGTGCGCGTAGGCGATCGCCAAATTGTTCTTTGTATTAGTCCTTTAGCGATCGCGGGGGAACCCGTAGGCCAACTGTATTTATCCCAGGACATCACCGCCGATCTGCAAAAACTCTATGTCAGTTTGTGGCGGCTGCGCCTGGTCAGTGGAGCAACGCTTATTTTATTAATCGCCGCGATCATACACCGCATTCAAAAAGTCACCCAACCCCTCGCCCAAATGAGTAACATGGCCCAGGCGATTTCTGCGGATGAGCTCCAAGGGGCAAAGTTAGAACTCCAGCAAGCGCCCGATGAAATTTTAGGTTTGGCCCAGGTATTTAACGAAATGTTGTCCCGGTTATCGAGTGCCTGGGACAACCAACGGCAGTTTGTGGGCAATGTTTCCCACGAACTTCGTACTCCCCTGACGATTATCGAAGGTTATCTCCAGAGTCTCCTACGTCGCGGCGATGGCCTCAGTGAATATCAACAACAGGCGATCGCCACCGCTGCCACCGAAACAACCCACACCATTCAAATGCTCCAAGATTTGTTGGATTTGGCCAGGGCCGACGGGGGCCATTTATATTTCCGCACCCAGCCCGTCATGCTCAATACATTTCTCGAAGAAGTCAGCGCCATGGGTCAACAGATCAACCAACGCCCCATTCACCTCAAAACGCCCCCAGAAGATGTGGTGATTCGCGCCGATCAAGACCGACTGCAACAGGTGATGTTAAATCTAATTGATAATGCCCTAAAGTATTCTGCCCCTGACCAAGCCATTGAAATTTGCCTCGAAACCGCTTCACCAATGGCCCTAATCCACATCATTGATCAGGGTATTGGCATTGCCTTAGCCCACCAAGCTCGCATTTTTGAACGATTTTATCGGGTGGATGAAACCATGACCCGCTCCCGGGATGGCACAGGGTTAGGCTTGGCGATCGCCAAAAGTCTCATCGAAGGCATGGGTGGCAAAATTAGCCTCCGTTCCCAGCCCCACCAAGGCAGTTGCTTTACCCTAAAGCTTCCCCTGTGGGATATTCAGTCCGTCTCCACAAGCCACAACTCCGAGCAGGATGGACTACGCCGCCATGGTTAAACCCCAAGCATTTCTCCTTTACAAAGACGTTGATCATTGAGTTTTCTGCAAATATGCACCACCACATCTTTATTAATTTTCCTTACCAACGACCACCCACTGACCATGAAACCCCATATTTTACTGGCCGAAGATGACCAAAACCTCGCTCAATTCGTTGCCTCCGAATTACGCCTAGAAGGTTATTTGATCACCGTTGCCCACAACGGCATCGATAGTCTAAATTTAATCCGAGAAAATACCTATGACCTATTGATTTTCGATTGGCTCATGCCGGGCTTGTCGGGGCTAGATCTCTGCTTGCGACTCCGCTCTAGTGGCATCGAAACGCCGATTCTTCTGTTGACCGCAAAAGATGAAATTTCTGATCGGGTCTCTGGGTTAAATGCCGGGGCCGATGATTATGTCACAAAGCCCTTTAGCATTGAAGAACTACTGGCCCGTGTCAATGCCCATCTCCGCCGCGCTCGCCGGGAAGTGGTTGACCAATTAGAATTCGAGGATCTTTCTCTCAATGGCATTACCCGCGAAGTTTACCGCGATCGCCAACTGATCCAGCTCACCGCCAAGGAATTTGATTTGTTAGAGTTACTCCTGCGCCACCCACGGCAAGTCTTAACCCGCGAGCAGATCCTCGAAAAAGTTTGGGGCTATGACTTTATGGGAGAATCCAACGTGATCGAAGTCTACATTCGGGCTTTACGACTGAAGCTCGAAGCAACCAATCCGAAGCGATTGATCCATACGGTACGCAGTGTGGGCTATGTCTTAAAATAAATTTCAAAGCAATTTTGAGCACATGAAACTAAAGTGCAATAAAGCTTATTTAGTTGTCACTATTTTTCTCGCTAAAATAGTTTTTATTTAGACAAAATTTTAGTGGACTTAAACCGTAAATTATCACAAATTTTTCTTGATTTTCTTCTGATTATTTCACAATTGCCAAGAGAGATCAACAGATTTAATTTACAACTAAAAAGATATTCAAAAAAGATTTAATAATAGCTTTTATCGCAACCATCTCAACCCAAAGATAAACTATTCAGGCAGTAAATCCAGTAAAAGTTGTGTAGTCACCATCATAACCAGAGACTTTCTAAGGGTTTTCTTAGAATTAATTTTTGTTGAGGTAAGTCTCTCTTGATCTGAGAAACAAATAGATTAGAAAAAAGTTAAACTCTCTGGATTATGACGTTCAAAAAATTTGTTGCCACAGCCCTAATAGCGAGCGGTATGCTGGTGTCCTTGAGCAGTTGCGGTACTAATGAAGACAGCAACACCGAGAATACGCCACAAGTTGAAACTTCAGAAGTCGAAGTGACAGAAGAAACAACAGCGATCGCCCCTGGCATGACTCCCTTCGATTTCCCGACAGTGGGCATCACAGCCGAAGCCGGAGATTATGTACTGACCCCCACAAACAGGATGTGGACAAATGCCATAACCTCAGAAAACCCGGCGAACGAAACCTACATTTACTATTCTGCACAGATGTCCGCACCAGGGGAAGTTGAATCAGATATTGACTCAACCTTTGACGGGATTGTCACAATGCCGAACGCGATGATTATCCCGATTCCAAAAGGGCAAACAGCGCAAAAAGGCGACATCGTCCTGACCTGGTGGCAAACTGGCTCCGGGATGCAACGCGCAATCGTTGTGGATGATGCAAACCCCCAAGAACCCGTGGTTATGTATTTGGATTTGGCGTATGACAATCCGGCAACAGACCAAGACAGCGGTAAATCTATCGGTGCAACGGAATATCCACTTGCGCCCGATTCCTTCGTAAAGATTACCGACCCTTGGCAAGAAGGCAATATGATTGCGGCCAATGATGGCGAAAGATGGAATTCTGTGCAAATCGTCAAAGTTGCGGGCGAAAAAGTCTTGACCCTGGGTTTTGCGGGCAGAATGAAGGTTTATGACAAAGCAGATTGTAAACCTGTACCGCTCGTCCCCGATGTAGAGGCAGGGGATACAGTGCAAGCGGTTTTTGGGGCTTCATTTGGCGAATACACCGTGGCAAGGGTGGACAGAGAAATCGGTCGTGTCTTCGTAGAACAGTCTGGCTCCGAGAAGGCGATTCCCTATGGACAAGTGACCCCAAGCTTATAGTGGTGCATTGAAATTTCGGACAACACCCCTCGGAAAACCTCTCAGACTTGAATTTCCAAGCCAAAACAGCACACACTAGAAGGCGATCGCCTTTGGCGGGATAATTTTTCGAGAGGAAAGATGTTTTCATGCGCCCAATTCCAATTCAGCCTGAACCCCACCAAGAATCCGTCTGGGACTATCCCCGTCCTGCCCGCCTAGAAGACACGGCAAAACATCTCATCGTTATCTGTAATCAGATCACCATTGCCGAGACCACTGGGGGAAAACGGGTGCTCGAAACCAGCCATCCACCAAGCTATTATTTTCCCGCCGCCGCCGTCCAATGCCAGTACCTCGTGCCCAACCGCCAACGGGGAATCTGTGAATGGAAAGGTCGCTACGAATACTACGATGTGGTGGTGGGCGATCGCCGTCTTGAAGCTGCTGCCTGGCGCTTTTTTCAACCGACCCCGGCCTTCCAAGACATTGAAAATTTCTACGGCTTTAGTGCCAAGGGAATGGATGCCTGCTACGTTAATGGAGAAAAAGTCACCCCCCAAGCGGGTAATTTTTATGGCGGTTGGATTACCGCTGATATTGTCGGCCCCTTTAAAGGAGGAGTGGGCACATGGGGTTGGTAAACGCCTCTTCTAAAATTACTTTTACTTTACCCGCATGATCACATCGCCCATGTTTGCTTCACTCCTTGAAAACTATCAAAAAACGCGATCGCTCACTCTTAAACTGGCCGAGCCACTCGCCCCAGAAGATCAGGTTGTTCAGCCTGTGCCCTACGTGAGCCCCCCTAAATGGCACCTCGCCCATACCACTTGGTTCTTTGAAACTTTTGTCCTCCAAAAAAACCTTAAAGATTACCAAGCTCATCATCCCCAATATGCCTATCTTTTCAATAGTTACTATGAACAGGCTGGAGAAAGATGGGGGCGATCGCAACGGGGTTTTTTATCACGGCCAACGGTCGCTGAAATTATCGAATACCGTCATGCTGTTGATCAATCTCTCGAAACATTATTACTGGATATCGAAGCGTTTGATTTGCCTGAACAGGAACAAATCTACGAAACAATTACCCTCGGTATCCACCACGAACAGCAACACCAAGAACTATTGTTATACGACTTAAAATATATTCTCGGTCATAATCCTTTGTTTCCGGCCTATGTAACCAAATCTCCTTTGGAGACCCAACAAACACCCCATACATCAACATCAAATCCACCACAACATTATTTAGAAATTCCTGAAGGTATCTATAAAATTGGCCATCAAGGTGACTCATTTTATTTTGATAATGAACGGGGGAGACATCAAGTTTTTTTGCATCAGTACCGCATCCTCGACCGTCTAATTACTTGCGGTGAATACCGAGAATTTATCGAATCTGGCGGCTATCAAAATCCCCAATATTGGCTCATGGAAGGTTGGGAATGGATCCAGACAGAAAACCTCACAGCTCCCCTATATTGGCACTTGGATCAGAGCCTAGAGCAGCAAGGTTGGTGCCACTACACATTGCATGGTTATGAAGCCCTCTATTGGGACGCTCCCGTCACCCACATTAGTTTCTACGAAGCGGATGCCTTTGCCCGGTGGGCCGGAAAACGTCTACCCACGGAATTCGAGTGGGAAGTGGCTTGCAATTTATCCGAACCTGAGATTCCTCAAACTGCTAATTTTTTGAATTCTCAGCAACTGCATCCCCAACCACGAACACAACACAGTCAACAATTTTATGGGGATGTTTGGGAATGGACCAGTAGTCCCTATTGTCCCTATCCGTACTATGAAATTCCGGCGGGTGCCCTAGGGGAATATAACGGTAAATTTATGGTGAATCAGATGGTACTCCGGGGTGGTTCCTGTGCGACCTTAAGGGAACATATCCGACCCACATACCGTAACTTTTTTCACCCACAAATGCGTTGGCAATTTTCCGGTTTACGCCTTGCGGAACATTGCTAAACCACAGGAATTTTGCCGTTTTTTTATTTTTATTAATTCAAAATGTTATGCCCAGTCAAAATTTAACCCTTAATTCCTTTGCTTTAGATGTCCACCGGGGCTTATCTCACTATCCTAAAAGTTTACCTTGTAAATATTTTTATGATGCCCAAGGTGATGCTTTATTTCAGCAAATTATGACCTTAGATGAATATTATTTAACCCGTTGTGAGCGGGAAATCTTTTTAACCCAAAAGCAACATATCCTAGACTTATTTTATGGCGATCGCCAACCGTTTACCCTGGTAGAATTAGGTGCTGGGGATGGTTCAAAAACCAAGATTTTACTTGATTACTTTCTAAGTCAAGCTGTTGATTTTATCTATGCCCCCGTCGATATTTCTGAAAATATTCTGACTCATTTAACAGAGACCATTCAGGCTGATTTACCCAATCTAACCATCGCCCCAATTCAAGGAGATTATTTTCATACCGATTTTCTGGATCATGATTTAAGTCGGCGCAAGATTTTATTATTCTTAGGTTCAACCATTGGTAATCTTTCAGACCAAGAAACCGCTGATTTTCTGCAAAATATTACCCGCAATCTTGATCCAGGCGACTTGATCATGTTTGGTTTTGACCTGATGAAAGATCCCCAAATTATCCTCAAAGCCTACGACGATAGCCAGGGAGTGACCCGTGCTTTTAACCTCAATTTACTCGAACGAATTAATCGAGAACTAGAGGGTGATTTTCAACTGGATCATTTTCAACATTGCCCCATTTATCATCCCCTCACCGGCGAGGCACAAAGTTATCTCGTTAGTACCTGTACCCAAACCGTTACTCTCAATAAACTGTCCCAGAGTTATATTTTTGAGGCATGGGAGGCGATTCACATGGAAACCTCCCGGAAATATTCCCGCAAGCAGATTAAGGAACTGGCGGAGCAGCATCACTTTCGGGTACTACATACTTTTTCAGATCAACAAAAATATTATGTAAATTCCGTTTGGCAGAAATTAGCAGATTAATTTAGTCATGCAAAATTTAAGATTTTTCATACTTCTCATGGGACAAAATTTACTGAGATTTTTTTACATTGATTATCAATTGAGAAGACATTTTTAATGATAATCATTTCCACGACATTATTGGAAACTTAGTTCACTACGGTGATTTCCGCAGAAATTCTTCAAGGAATTTTAAGACTAGGTCTTTTGGCGATCGCCTCGATATTTTTCTAGCAACAATCAATCCGATGCAGGCCAGAGCAAACAGAAAAATAAACACTTAGCTATCCAGTAAGCCATATAATTAATGTCTGTTAGCGTTGCTTTCGTTTTGGCATTGATTTTAAAAGTTCCATTCCACGGCACAGGGAGACCTTTTTCAGGGTGAAGGCTCGAACAAAATTATTATGGCGCAGTGTTGCTCTGACATTAGCTTATGCAGGGATCGGCCTCAGCACAAGTTATCTCGCCCAGGGTTTAAGTCTATCTTTTCCCTTCTGGCCTGCGGCGAGCTTGGCGATCGCCATTGTTTTGGCCCATGGATACCGTTACCTACCGGCGATCGCTCTGGGGTCTGTACTAGTCGATGGGGTTTTAAGCGATTGGCATCTGCCTTTAGCGCTGACTTTAGCGGCTGGATCGACTTTGCAAATAGCCCTCGCAGCTTGGTGTGGCCGTCGCATCTCTGGGGTTACTCCCGCCCTGCGTCATCCCAAGGAAATTTTGCCTTTCTTGATTGTAATGGGGCCAGTTTGTAGTCTCCTGGGCAGTAGTGTGGGAGCCTACGCTCAATATTTTTTTGGGGAAATCACCGCTAGCCAAATTCCTTTTTCTGCCTTTACCTGGTGGGCTGGCGATGTTTTGGGAATCATTGTGTTTACCCCAGCAACTTTGATGTTTCTCCCCACGATGCAGTATCAGTGGCAGGGACGTCGCACAAAGGTACTTTTTCCGTCTCTCCTGTTGATGATTATGGCGGCGATCGCCTACGACCAAATTTACGCCTTTGAAACACAACGGATTCGCCTAGAGTTACAAGAATGTGCCCAAAATATGGCGTACCAATTCGAGAAAAATCTAACCCGCCATACCGAAGCCCTCCAAGGTGTTGAAAGTTTTATCCTCTCTAGCGAAACCGTTACAGCCAGCGAATTTCGCACCTTTACCCGCCACAGTTTAGAGCGCCTGCCGGGTTTATCTGCCCTCTCTTGGAATCCATTGGTCCTTGATGCAGAACGCCAAGCCTTCGAGGCCCAGCAACGGCTCGATCCCTTGATACCAGACGATTTTCAAATTACTGAACGGCTCCCCAATGGCGAACTAATTCCGGCCCAAAAACGGCCTTCCTACGCGGTCGTGCAGTTTATCGAACCCTTTAATGAAAAACATCGAATCGTCCAAGGCTTTGATATTCAATCGGATCCCCAACGGGCAGCGGCAGTTATCAACAGCATGGAAACCGGCCAAGCCTATGCCACAGAACCCCTGACCTTGCTCCAAGACACCAATGGACAACGGAGTATCCTCGTGCTGCTACCGGTCAATTCACAAGGAGAATCGGTGCGGGGGTTTGCGGTGGGTGTTTACCGCTTGGATAATCTCTTGGCGGAAGTTTTTTCAGTCGGCACCTGCGCCCAGCAACAAAATTTACGGGTGGCCTTGCTCTACACTACAGAATCGGGTCAGACCCTTAATCTTGACCAGTTAGATCCACCCAATCCAACGGCGCACCGCAAAGCGGATCTCGGAGAGATCGCCACCACCGAAACCGAGCCCATTACTGTACCCATTCGTTACTGGGGGCGCACTTGGCAACTCCAAATTCAGCCCACTGAAGCTTTAATTTGGGCTAAAAAATCCTACACACCTCAGTTGGTCTTAACCATTGCCCTTATTTTGTTATTATTCAACGAATCTTTCCTGTTATTGGTCACCGCCGAGGAATTAGCCGAGCGTCGCCAAGCAGTCATCAATAGCTACCAGGCCAGCCATGATCCGTTGACGGATTTGTTAAATCGGCGGGCCTTTTTTGCCACCTTAGAACAAGCCCGGAGTGAAGCAAATTCTGGTTTAGCCAGCCATGTATTGCTGTTTTGCGACCTGGATCATTTCAAGCCCGTCAATGACACCGTCGGTCACAATGCTGGCGATGTCCTCCTGCGGGATATTGCCCATTTACTTGCCCAACAGGTCCGCGCTGAAGACCAAGTTGCCCGGGTCGGGGGTGACGAATTTGCCCTGCTATTGCGGAATTGCACCCTAGAAAATGGTCTTTCCATTGCAGAGGCGATCGTCAGCGTTCTCAAAAACTACACGTTTACTTGGCAACAAGAAATCTTTCAGATCACGATCAGCATTGGTTTAATTTTGCTCACGTCAGAATCGGCTCCTTTGCCTTCCGTGGATGATTTGATGGCCCAGGCAGATCAGGCTTGTTACCGCGCCAAACGCAGTGGACGTAATCAAGTTTGTGTGGGTTAGATGTTTGGGTGTTGTTACTAACGGGTACGGTTGGGGTTGAGGGCTTCAAACCCAGAAACGATGTCTAAGAGTTCTTCGGTAATGGAATTTTGTCGTTGCTGACGATAGTTGGCCTGGAGATCACCCAGTCGCTCTTCGATATTTTTTTCGGCAGCTTGCATGGATGCAAGGCGAGCTGCATTTTCACTGGCGAGGGATTCTACGGCGGCACGGTACAGGCTTAAAAAAAGGTATTGGCGGACAACACCCGAAAAAGTAGGTGCCCAGGGGCCATTGAGGAGGGGGAAGGCGGTGGATTGCCAGGGGCGATCGCCCATTTCCCGGAGCCATTGACGGTCTAGGGGTAATAGTTGTCGGGTGACGGGCTGGTAAAGGGTCTTGGATTGGGATTGATGATAGATCAAGAGAATCTGGCGAACGGGTGATGTTTCGGCCTCGAAATACCATTGATCAATCAAGGCGAGGAGGTTTTGGATCAAGCGGGGCGTTCCTGCGAGGGAATTGGGCAGTCGGAAGGTTGTGTGGTGGGGGTGATTTAAAGACTGTAAATAGGGCAAAAGGCGATCGCCGACGGTAGCCAAAGCATAATCAGCAGTTGTCAGATGCCGTTGTTGGCAAGCTTGCAGAGCATAGGTGGCAAGCTGTTCGTTAAATTGACCACACAGACCATGGTTAGAGCCAAACAAAATCAACCCCACTTTTCCCTGTTGGGCATTGCTAACCAAGGGCAACGGCTGATCAAGATCGGTTTCTGCAAAACGCCGATGCTGGAGCAGGGCTTGAAAACCTAGGTCGAGGCTGTGGTTGTAATCTTGGAGAGCCGTGCGGGCCTGTTCATATTGCCGAATGCTAACCATGGCCAAGGCTTTCATGGTGCGGACAACGGCCCGGAGATCTTCGATACTGTTGATGGTGTTGCGCAGGGATTCGAGGGTGTGCATTGCTTAGGTTTTGATGGCGGCTTGGAGGGTTTCCAAAAGGAGGGTTTGATCGGCCTCGGTGAGGGGATGGGAATATTGAATGCGTTCCACAAGGTCGGGTAATTCTTGGGCGATCGCCTGGGCTAATTTTTGTTCTACCGTTGAGATTTCTTCTAGGGCCACGTGGTCTAATAAACCTTGGGTGACGGCGATCAAAATGGCAATTTGGGCTGCCGCCGTCAGGAGTTGACTTTGGTTTTGTTTGAGCACCTCCCGGATGCGTTTCCCCCGTTGGAGAGTTTGTTTGGTTTGTTCATCCAGTTGCGTCCCAAACCGGGCAAATACTTCGACCTCTTGGAATTGGGCATAGGCGAGGCGCAGCGCCCCAGAAACAGCTTGGTAGGCGGCCAGTTGGGTTTTCCCACCAACCCGGGACACGGATTTACCCACATCCACCGCTGGGAAAATACTCTTTTGAAATAGCTCTGGTGAGAGATAAATTTGGCCATCGGTAATGGAAATTAAATTGGTGGGGATATAGGCCGAAAGATTTTGGGCTTGGGTTTCGATAATCGGCAAAGCAGTCAGGGAGCCGCCCCCCAAAGCTTCTGCCAGATGGGTTGCCCGTTCCAAAAGCCGCGAATGGAGGTAAAAAATGTCCCCAGGATAGGCCTCGCGCCCCGGTGGTCGTCGCAACAAAAGGGAGAGTTCACGGTAGGTGCGGGCGTGGTGGGTCAAGTCATCATAAACGATCAGCACATCGCGCCCCTGTTCCATAAAATATTCCGCCATCGTCGTCGCGCCATAGGGGGTAATGTATTGCAGTCCGAGGGGATCCTGGCCCGCCGCCACAATCACGATGGTGTAATCCATGGCCCCCTGTTCCCGGAGGGTCGCAATCACCTTGGCGATCGCCGCTGACCGTTGACCGATGGCACAGTAGAGACAAATCACATCCTGGTCTTTTTGGTTGAGGATCGTATCGATGGCGATGGTGGTTTTTCCTGTCTGGCGATCGCCAATGATCAGTTCCCGCTGTCCCCGACCAATGGGAATCAGGGCATCTACCACTTTCAGCCCTGTCTGCAAAGGCACCGTTACCGGGGCGCGGTCCAAAATTGCGGCGGCCTCCCGTTCGACGGGTTTCCATTCCACCGCTTTGAGGGCACCTCGACCATCCAAAGGTTGCCCCAGCACGGTTAACACCCGCCCCAGCAGCACTTCTCCCACGGGCACATCCATCACCCTTTCGGTGCGATAGACCTCATCCCCTGCCTGGAGGGCGTGGCTATCTCCTAGCAAAATTACGCCCACTTCATCGGGATCGAGGTTAAAGGCAATCCCCAGCAGCGGTTCACCCCCAGCACTGGAGCGCGAAAAATAAACCAATTCATCGGCTTGGACGTTGGGCAACCCCTTCACTCTGGCGATGCCGGGCCGGACAGATTCCACAACCCCCGTTTCCCGGAATGTCAGTTGGGCCGGAAAGGTTGCCAGGGTTTGCTGAATTTGCTGTAAGGCTTCTGTGTAAGTGCCTTGGAGAGATTGGGCCAGGGGTTCCATGGTGAGCAGTGGGTCAAAAAATTCAGGGTATTAACGAGTGGCGATCGCCAGGGTTTGTTCGAGTTGATCGAGATAGGGATCAAGACCCCAAACGATTTCTTGGCCAGCCAGTTTCAGTTCAATGCCACAGCCCAACTCCGGCACCGTGACAAAATGAATAGGCGTTCCGTCAAGCTCTAAAGTAGTAGCAAGACTTTGTTTGATTTGCGCTTGGTGGGTCACATCCAGGGGGAACGCTGTCCGGATAAAGACAGCTTCTGGTGGGGTTTCTAAATGATTGATCTGTTGCCGTTGGGCCGGAGAAAGGTGTTGCAGTTGTTCACAAAAACGCGCCACCACCTGTTGTTCGAGAGTGGCATTCGCCAAATCCCGGAGGGCTTGCCGGGCGATCGCCACCACCTGTTGGCTGACCTGTTGCCGGAGCGTATGGAAAAAAGCCCTCTGTTCCTGGTGCAGATCCGCTTCCCAAGCTTCCCGTTGCGCTTGGATATCCTCACGCAGGGTTAGTAATTGCCGTTGTCGCTCCTCATCTGCTGCTGCCCGCGCTGCCGCCAAAAATGAAGCCCGTTGCGCTTGGAGTGACTGTTGTTCTTGATGATATTGTTCTAGGGCTTGGTGGGCCTGGGCTTGGAGATCCGTGGCCGTTTGCCATTGTTCGGCGAGTTGGGCCTGACGCTTGGCCATCACCTGCAAAATGGGCTTGTACAAAAACCAGCGCAACAACCCCAGCAAAATGACAAAGTTGAGGATTTGGGCAAACACCGTAAACCAGTCAATTAACACCGTTAACCCCCCTGGTTGAGAAAATAGTTCCAGAATGGATTGACAAACAGCAAAATCATCGACACCACCAAGCAATAAATCGCCGTTGATTCCACCATCGCGAGGCCCACAAATAGAGTGCGGGTAATCATATTGGCCTTGTCAGGTTGTTGGGCGATCGCCCCCAAAGCCCTGGCTACGGCCATGCCTTCCCCTAGGGCCGGGCCAATGGAACCAATGGCAATGGTAATACCAGCGGTCACCATCGCCACCGAGCCGATTAATGCGAGATCACTCATGAATTTTCCTCCATCGAAATACTTTGTTTTTTCTCCTGCACCGTCGCGGCAGAAGCAATGTAAACCAAGGCTAAAATCGCAAACACATAGGCTTGAATGACCCCAAATACAAGTCCCAATAAATTCATCGCCACAGGTACAAATAACGGGACAAGGGCTAATAAAATTGCCGCCAAAAGGTTTCCACTCATAATATTGCCAAAAAGACGCACGGCCAGGGCTAAAGTTCGGGAAAATTCACCAATGATTTGAAAGGGCAACATAATCGGCGTCGGCTGGAGATAACTTTTGAGATACCCTAAAATTCCCCGCTGACGGATTCCGTAGATCGGCACCGCAATAAATACGGCGATCGCCAAAGCAGTGGTGGTTGAAAGGGAGCCAGTGGGAGCTTGATAACCGGGAACTACAGTTAATAAGTTAGCCGTTAAAATGAATAAAAATAAAGTACCCACAAAAGCAAGATAGGGTTCCGGTTCCTGTTGGGTGACTTCTGCAATGTGTTGATAAATGCCATCAACAACTATTTCTAAAAAATTTTGCCAAGGGGGTAGTTTGGGACGCACCACTAATTTTTTCGTTACCCAAGCTGCTCCTATTACTAATAGGGCCATGGTGAGCCATGTGTAAACTAAAGTGGCATTAATTACCACAAACTGATATTGATAGAAAATGATGTTATCCGGTGTAATTTGCATCCTACATTTATTCCTCCAGCAACAGTTCCGATAATGAAGTTTGTGGCCGCCAACGATTGATTAAAATCGTTCGTGCTAACAAAAAACCCGCGAGAGCAATTAGTACTCGTTCCCAATGGCCACCAATCATAAAATATAAGGCTGTCATAGCAAGGATTAAGCGCACCACACCGCTGGTAATTATTAGTAATACTGGATGTTGAGAACGAGTTAATTGTTTAACGGTAAACCACAGTGCCGTGAAGTAAAATAATCCCAACCCAAAGCCGAGGGGAAAAACAAATAAATTAGGTGTTACTTTTTCTAAAAATAAATTCATTGTGATTTTAATTGAGTTTTTAAATTCGTTTTTTAATCGGGTTTAGATTAGCGATTGGATTAGGCGATCGCCTTTTATTTTTTATCTTTTGCATGAACAGTTAAATAATTAAACTTCATCGATTTTGCTCCCGTTGAATCCATAACCAAGCATTCCAGCAGCCGAGAATAATCCCCAGAAATAGGCCCGTTAACGTCCAGGAATAGGGACTCGGAAAGCGGCGGTCTAGCCAAATCCCCAGAAAGATCCCCAGTAGGGTCGGCCCCATCACCGACCAACCCACCATCCCAAAAACCCCAAATCCTAGCCACAAACTGCGATCGCCTTCCCGTTTGGCCTGGAGTTTTTGTTGGGATTTTTGCTGGATCTGCCGTTCAAAATCTTCCCGGTGGCGATCGCCTTCTGGTGTGGTCATAAAGCACCTCCCAAATCGATAAAGTCCCGCACAATGCTACTTTCTAGGCGCGCCAACATGCTCCGTGCCCGTTCTTCTTGTTCATCTAACTGGGTAAATTGCGCTTGCACTGCTTGCTGTAAATCATCGAGATTATCCCCTCGCACCGCATTGCGCACCGACATCCAAACAGCAGCTGCCTGTTTCACTAAAATGCCTTCATCAATGGCCAGACAATGTTCTTCTCCCGTGCTGGTCTCAAAGATTAAGAGTCCCGCTGGCAAGACCGCCACATAATCTACATGGTTCGGCAGCAAACAAAATCCACCCCCATCACCTTCTGCCGTGATTTTTGTACTGGCTGATCCACCAGCAAATCCGTCAAACACAGTACTTTGAGATCCATCCGGGCAATCATGGCCGCTGCACCTCCCCAATGGCACCGATCATATAAAGAGCACTTTCGGGCACATCAGCAAATTCATCGTTTAAAATCCGCTCACAGCCCGTTAAAGCCGCCTCTAAACTAACCACTCGTCCTGCTTTGTTAGTGAACTGTTCCGTTGAGAAAAAAGGCTGGGTGAGAAATCGCTCTAACCGACGGGCGCGGTACACAATGGCGCGATCGCCCGCTGCGAGTTCCGCCATCCCCAACATCGCAATCATGTCCTTAAGTTCTTCGTAGGTGGCGAGGGTCTGACGCACCGCCAGGGCAATTTCGTAGTGACGCCGACCGGCGATCGCGGGCATCAACATTTTGGAACTCGAACGCAGGGGATCGACGGCTGGATAAAACCCCTCACTGGCCCGCTTGCGCGATAACACAATGGATGCCGATAAATGGCCAAAGGTATGTACGGCAGCCGGATCGGTAAAATCATCAGCGGGCACATACACCGCCTGCACCGAGGTGATCGCCCCATTTTTTGTGCTGGTAATCCGTTCTTCGAGGGCGGCTAATTCCGTCGCTAAAGTAGGTTGGTAGCCCACCCGCGAGGGCAGCTCTCCCATTAGACCCGAAACCTCCTGGCCAGCTTGAATAAAGCGGAAAATATTGTCAATCAAGAGCAACACATCCTGGCGGGCTTCATCCCGGAAATATTCGGCGATAGTCAAGGCAGCATGGCCTACCCGAAACCTGGCTCCCGGTGGTTCATTCATCTGACCAAACAGTAACACCGTCTGGTCTAGTACCCCCGTCGCCTGCATTTCCCGATAGAGTTCCTCAGCTTCTCGGTTCCGTTCACCGATACCGCAAAATAGACTAATCCCCTGGTGCTGACTGACCATGTTGTGGATCATCTCGGTAATTAAGACCGTTTTGCCGACCCCTGCCCCCCCGAAGAGGCCTGCTTTTCCACCCCGTTCGATGGGGGCGAGGACATCAATTACTTTGATCCCTGTTTCCAGGATTTCTGCTTGGGTTGATTGTTGGACGAGGGGAATAGCGGCTTGGTGAATTGAGCGATGCTTAACTGCAGTTAGGGGTTTGCCTTGATCGATCGCCTCACCAAAGACATTAAACATACGTCCGAGTAAGGCGCGGCCCACGGGCATTTTGAGGGGATGGCCGGTATCCGTCACGGTGGCTCCCCGGGCGAGGCCGGAGGTGGGGGTCAGGGCAATGCCCCGGACAAGGGTGGCGTTTAGGTGGGCGACGACTTCGATAATGATTTGACCTTTTTCTCCGGCATTGAGTTGATGGAGATAGCTGGGTAGCCGTTGGGGAAAACACACATCAACGACACTGCCGCGCACGGAAACCACTTTCCCAATGTTTGTGGTTGTTGGCGGCTGGTGGGTCGATGGCATGGGGAGCGATAAATTAAAGCGATCGCCTTTTGGGAGGCTTTTTATCACTCTAGCGAAGATCCCTAGGGCCGCCACAAATGTGGAGAATTGCAAACATCAGATCATGCTTCAGAACGTCATAAATCAGGGAAATCAACAAATTTTTAAGGTATTTTTCATTTTTCTCAAATCATTTTCGCTATGCTGAACGTAGCTGGGTCTAAATCAAGGTTTAGGCTTTGTTGATCAAATTTTGATGGAAGCATAATCAGGCAAATGCAACGGATCAGAAAGTGGAAAAATATCTTGATCGGGACTGTGGGTGTCCTGTTAGTGGGCTGTGCCTCGGCCAATAACCAGTCTGATCCTGGGCCAGAAAGTACAACGACCCTCGATAGCATTTCCTTTGGTGTTGGCCCCTATTTCCCAACGCCCAACGAGAACCGCCAACAATTCGAGCCTTTCTTTGATGCCCTCGCCGCTGAACTGGATCTCCCCGGAGATGTCACCGTTACCGAAGATTGGATTGGCATTTCTGAAGCGTTACGTTCTGGCACCTTAGATGTGGCTTGGTTGGGGCCTTGGGGTTACGTTTTGGCGCACCATAATGATCCTTCCCTAGAGGCGATCGCCACCGTAAAATACCAGGACGAACCGGTTTACTACAGCGTTTTGATTGCCCGCGCCGATGCCCCCTTTGACACCCTCGAAGAGGCGATCGCCCTCAGTCAGCAGGGCGAAAAACTGAAACTTAGCTTGGCCGATGTCGGTTCCACATCCGGTTGGTTGATTCCCCAGGCAGAATTTAAACGACGCAACATCGACCCAGAAGTTATTTTTGACTATAGCGAAGGAGCGAGCCATGCCGCCCAGGTGATTGGTGTGAGCACGGGCCAGATCGACATTGCTTCCGATTACAACCGTAATCTCGATGTGATGATTGCTGAAGGACGCATTCAGGCTGACGAAATTAAAATCATTTGGCAGTCTGAACCTTTACCCAACGATCCCATTGTGGTGCGGGGCAATTTTCCAGAAGCCTACAAAAAACAACTCCAACAAAAATTAGTTAATCTCACTCCCGCCGAGGCCACTGCCCTTTTACCAGAGAACTACACCGGTTTTGTCGCTTCCGATGGCAGCAATTATCAGCCCATCGAAGCAGCAGGTCTTGCCCTAGAGGTATTGGAGTAGTGACCCTCTTGCAGCAACCCGCCAAAGCAAGCGATTTTGCCCAAATCCTCCGACAGGAACGACGCCGCCGATATAGTTTGTGGCGATTACTCAGGTCTGGTTTTTGGGGAGTCCTGGGAGTAGCGATCCTGGTCATGGCCGTGCGCACCGCCGAGATTGATCCCCAACAGTTTTGGCAGCGCTTACCAACGGTGGGGCAGTGGCTGCAGCAATTATTTCCGCCGGATTTTTCGGAGTTGCCCAATTTTCTGGTGGCGATCTGGGAAACGTTGGCGATCGCCATTGTCGGCACAGGGGCGGCGATGCTGGTGGCCTTACCCCTCGCCCTGTGCGTGGCCCGCAATACAACCCCAAATCGCTGGTTAGCCACGGGTTTACGGAGTTTTTTAAATTTACTGCGGGGCATTGATACCGCGATCTTTGCTCTCTTTTTTGTGTCAATTGTCGGCCTTGGCCCCTTTGCTGGGGTGTTGGGGGTCGCCTGTCACACGGCAGGTTCCATGGCCAAACTCTACGGTGAAGTGCTCGAATCAATTCCCCCTGAACCCATCGAAGCTATTGAAGTCACCGGGAGCGATCGCCTGCGCACCTTTGCCTTTGCGGTATTTCCCGAAGCATTACCGGGTTTGGTAGGCATTAGTCTCTACCTCTGGGAGTTTAACGTGCGTTCCTCCGTAATCCTCGGCATTGTCGGGGCCGGCGGCATTGGCTACGAATTGCTGGTTAGCCTGAAGCTACTCGACTTTCCCCGCTTGGCCACAATTTTGATCTTGATTTTGATTATGGTGAGTTTAATTGATGCCTTGAGTGCCTATTTACGCCGTCGCTTACAGTAGTCTTTATGGCCTTACAAAGAAAGATTTTCGCTTAATTTGATGTAATTACTCTCAATTCACTAATTTTTTCCGTTTTATCATTTTATTTGAGGTATTTTCGCTGTTTTTTTTCGAATATCAATAGCCATGAACAAAATTTCGCCCTCATTACTCCGTCCGATGGTGCAGATCAAGGGCGATCGCCGCACTGAAAAATTCACTTTTACATTTACCTCACAACTAACGTTGGGTTAAAAAATTCATTTTCAAAAAAATTCTATGCTGCAGGTTCACCAACTCACAAAAGCCTATTCCCACGGTCAATTCAGCCTCCAGGACATTAGCTTTACCATCGAGCCCCATAGCTTTACTGTTCTCCTTGGCTCCAGTGGTGCGGGCAAAACAAGCCTGCTGCGCTGCTTGCCCCAGTTGGTGTCCCTTGATGCTGGCCAAGTTTATTTTCAAGGTCTCGATCTAACCACCGCATCACCCCGACAGTTACGCCAAGCCAGGCAAAAAATGGCGATGATTGCCCAACAATTTAACTTGGTGCGACGCCGCACGGCCCTCGAAAATTGCCTGGGCGGACGGTTACCAGAATTACCTCTCTGGCGATGTTTACTGGGGCGCTTTCCTGAAGCGATGCTCTGTGAAGCTTTAGCCGCCCTAGAACGAGTACAGCTCCTCGATGTTGCTTTTCAACGGGCTGACCAACTATCTGGGGGACAAAAACAACGGGTGGCGATCGCCCGCGCCCTGACCCAAAAAGCCCAACTGCTCCTGGCTGACGAACCCATTGCGAGCCTTGATCCAGAAACTGCGGCATTGGTGCTACAACTGCTGCGCTCCCTCTGTGACGAAAAACGCCTCACTGTGATTTGTAGCCTCCATCAGGTTCATCTCGCCAAACGCTACGGCGATCGCATTTTAGGGATGCGTGCAGGTCAGATTATTTTGGATGTGCCCACCACGGCCTTTAACGACGACATCGCCAATGCTATCTATCAATAAATCTTTGATGCTCTATTTTTAGAAAGTTGGGGGAAGACCATAACTTTTATCAGCCCCCCTAATCCCAAAGCCCGATATCGTAACCATTTCAGGTGATTTAACTCCCATTGGAATCGGGGGAGCAGTAGCCCATACATTAAAAGCAACGCAATGAACGGATAGTTTAATGGCAAAACACCAATCTTCCCTGATTCATTTATTTATCCGTAAGGGTCGCTGAATTTAGGGTTATCGCCTGTTAAGCGGGAGATGGAGGTTCGATTCCTCCTCCGTTCGCCACGATCTTTTCCTAAATAACTTGGGCAGGTAGCTCAGTTGGTAGAGCAGATTCTTGCTGCACTTTTTTTACCCCAACGGGTCGCTGCATCAAGATTATCGGGTCGAAAGTTCAAGTCTTTCCCTGTCCACCCATTTAGAAAAATGGCAAACCTGGAGACGGTAGCTCAATGGTAGAGCGCAATATTTGCCCTTAGGGGCCGCAGGACTAAAGGTTATCGCTATGGACGAATCTCCCTTTTGTCCGCCGAGATGCGGGTTCGATTCCGGCTCGTCTCCCTTCCCCGCATGGGGTTTTGATCTAAAGTTGTTATCCCGCGAGGGACGGAGTTGTCATGTCATATCAATTTTTTACAGCCCGTGGCCAAACGCCCCAATCGCAGCTAATTCCGGGTCGAGCGACAGAAATGGTGCAGGGGCGAGCCGGTGGTTATCACTTCGATCCGGGGATTTGGGTCATGTTACGGCGCTGTTTATTAATTGGTACCGCCCAAAATACTTTTTATGCCGATAAGCACGAGTTGACGGGTGAGTTTACCCAGGTTGTGCAGCAGTGCGTGGTGGCGGATCCAGCCCGGGTCGCCCAGGAAATTGTCTATACCAGTGACGGGCGATCGCTCAACAATAGCGCCCCTTTATATGCATTAACGCTGTTATCCATGGGGGAAACCCCAGCAGCGAAACAGGCATTTATGAAAATCTTTCCCCAGGTGGTGCGCACCGGGAGCCATTTCTATGAATGGTTAAGCTATACCAAGGCCCTGCGCGGGTTCGGAAAAGTGGTGCGTGAGTGTGGTAAAGGTTGGCTCAGTCAGGACGATGTGCAAGCCTTGGCCTACCAACTGCTGAAGTATCAACAACGGTACGGGTTTAGCCACCGGGATGCGTTGCGTTTATTCCACGTTAAACCCCCAAGTGTCGAGCATCAAACCTTGTATAACTGGGTCATTAACGGTTGGGAGCAGTTACCGAAACAGCCCCCTGCAACTGCCCTTGAACAAATTTGGTGGTACGAATGGCTAAAGCGCAACCCCGATCAAACGAAAAAGGCGATCGCCCAAGGCCACCTTACCCACGAAATGGTCGCCCCCATTGGTCAAATGGATGAGCAGACCTGGAAACTGTTGATGCTAGAGATGCCCATTGGTGCCCTGTTACGGAACCTGGGTTCCCTAACCGAAATTGGGGTATTGCGGGTCAACCGCCAGAAAAACCTCAAGCACGTGGCGATGGTTTTAAACGATAAACAACGCTTGCGCAAAGGTCGCATCCATCCCATTGACATCCTCAAAGCCCTAAAAACCTATCAATCTGGGGGTCGATTGGGGCGCAGCCAAAAAACCTGGGAACCTGTACCCCGCATTATCGACGTCCTCGAAAAAGCCCTGGAGATGTCCTTTGAAACGGTGCCTGCCACCGGGAAAACGTTTCTCCATGCGGTGGATGTGTCGGGGTCGATGTCCTATTACTCTGTGGGTTCTGTCCATTTAACCTGTGCCGAAATTGCCGCAACCATGGCCCTGGTCACCGCAAAAGCCGAGAAAAATTATGCCATTCGTGGCTTTTCTACCGCGTTTAAAGATCTAGGCATTACCGCCAGCGATAGTTTCCGCACGGCCTTACAAAAAACGAGTGATCAAAATTTCGGCGGCACCGATGCTTCCTCTGTCTACAAATGGGCGCTAAAACATCGCTTTCATGCCGATGTAATTTGCTTCTGGACAGATTGCGAATCCTGGGCGGGCACGCAACCCTGCCAAAAACTGGCGGAATATCGCCGCAAAGTAAACCCCAACGTCAAGGCCATTTATGTGACCCTGGCCCCCTACAAATTGAGTTTAGTTGATCCAAAAGATCCTTTGTCATGGGATTTAGGAGGGTTTGATCCGACGATGCCACGCTTGATCCAAATGATTGCCCAGGATGATTTGGCATAGCAAATTATTTCTTTTTTCAGGGAGTATTGAAAAATACTCTCTTTTTTTAGTTGCTACACTTCAAATAATTACTAATTTTGTGTTTCATCTAAAATGTGTTTCGCGAGATCATTAAGAACTTGATTAGCCGCTAAAATACCACTAGAACTTGTCCATTCCCCATCATTAACTTGGTAAACATTACCGTTTTCAACCACAGCGAGATTTCGCCAAAGGGGATGATCTTGCCATTGATTTTGGGTATCTTCACCTCGGTTTTCGGTCTCATTAAATGTGAAATAAAACAGATGGTCGGCTTCGAGATCCTGGATACTTTCTAGGCCTATCTCGGCGGCAAAGTCATTTTTTTGTTGTACTTCAGGCCGTCGTAAGCCCACTTCAGCGACAATTTGCCCCGGAAAGGATTGTTCATAATAAATCCGCGCTGTCCCTGGCATAAACCGAACGAGGGAAACAGTTGGCGGCTGATCACCTAATTGTTCTTTGAGGTTGGCGACCCGCTGATCCCATTGCTCAAGTAAAGTTTGGGCTTCGGTTTCCCGGTTGAGGGCTTTGGCGTAGAGTTTAAAATTATCTTTCCAGGTGGCACCCAAGGTTTCGGAAAAAACGGTCGGGGCGATCGCCTGCAATTTGCCATAGAGTTGCTCCTGCCGGACTTTAGAGCCGATAATCAAATCTGGCTTTAAAGCGACAATATTTTCTAAATTTGGCTGAAATTCATCACCAATCACGGGTACATCTTCTAATTCAGCGCTGAGATACTCGTAATAAGGCTCTCCTTGCCAGGACTTGACGGCACCGACGGGTGTTACCCCTAGGGCAACTAACATATCTGTGCCTTCGTTGGTGAGCACGACGATTCGTTGGGGAGTGCCGCTAATTTCTGTCGTTCCCATGGCGTGTTCAATGGTGCGGGTTGCTTCGTCAGAAACTTGGGAAACAGGCTCTGGGGTCGTTGTGGGAGATGGATTTTGGGTCGTAGCAAAACAACCGCTTAAACTCATACTTGCTAGGCAGATTAAGCTGAGGATTTGGGGTCGAATTGTAGGTTTATTTTTTTGATATTGCATAAAGTTTAAAGGTTTTTTAATTCTAAAAAAATAGGATGAAAAGGCAAAATAAAATCCTCCTCTCCATCCCAAATTAAGACGTAATCAACTTCTGAAATACGCAGGCGATCGCCCTGGATTTTACCAATCTAAACTGTAGCTTAAACTGATGGTGCGACCTCTGCCAGCAAATTGATTTCTGCCCCCATAAACCTGGGCAATGACGGGAAAATATTCAGCATTAAAAAGATTTTCAACGCCGAGCTGAATCTTGCCAGCACCAGTGTCATAGCTACTGATAAAATCAGCAGTTAAGTAACTTTCTACTTCCCCTAAACCAAAGCCATCACCCTTGGGATCACGGCCCGCTGAATACAATAATTGCAGACGATTTTCCCAGCCTTCAATGGGTTCATATTCCACAAAACCGGTTAGTTTAACAGGGGGAATTTGGAAACTAGGTAAGCCACTTTCAAAATCGCCATCGTTATTGGCATCCCGCTCGCCATCGGTGTAAGTAAAGGTTCCCCCTAGGGCGAGTTGTTCACTGAGTTGAGTACGTAGATCGGCCTCAACACCGTAGATGCGCTGGGGATCACGAATCGTCGTAAACGCACTATCAAAGGTAGTACCAAGATCTGAGTAGCTATAAAAGCCAGCAATGGAAGCTTGCACATTACCCCAGTTGCCGCGAATCCCTAACTCATAGTTATCAACCCGTTGGGCTTCAGGCCGTAGATTTTCTACACTACTACCATCTGGAGAAGTCCGTAGGGAACGGGCCACATCCGCAATGGAAAAGCCTTGGGCAAAGTTCCCAAAAATATTTACATTGTCATTGAGAGCATACACAGCGCCCACATTAAAGAGGGTCGCATCGTAGTTCAGTTCGCCCCCTGTGACATCATTGCCCGCTAGGGTGGTGAAATCATCCACACTGACATCAATGAATTCTTGGCGAATCCCACCATTAAGAACCAATTGGTCGGTCACATTCCAATTTAACTGGGCAAACAAGCCAAGGTTTTTCTGTTCTGTAGGAGGTGAAAGAAACTCTGTGCCAATTCGCTCAAAAACTAGGCCATTACTCGCTTCAAAGGTAGGTTCATCAAAGAGATCAGCAGGTTGGGCAGATTCTTCGTAAAAATAGTCCACACCCCAAAGTAAACTGAGGCGATCACCAGCTGCGAGGGGCGTATTAAGGTCTACCCGAGCGCCAATTTTCTCCGACTCTACTTCTGATTGATAGAGCTTACCGCCGAAGGTGCCAAAATCATCATCGAAAGGATAGAAACGGGTGGAGTAATCTCGATAGTAAAGCTGACTGTTTAACTGACTGCCAAAGAGATCATCATTGCTGTAGGCCAAACTAACCAATGTATTTTCGGTGCCGGGTTGATCAGGCAAGACAAGGCCAGGTCTGGCTTCTGCCTTATCGCCACTAGGAAATGGATTGAGGGCAAAGTCAGAATCTTGGTCATCAGAGAAGTAATTAAAGCTGAATTGGAGCCGTTGGTTTTCGTCGATGTTGTAGCCCAATTTTCCAAATAAATTGATGCTTCTGAGGTCAGCTAAACCCCCTTGACCCAACGGATCGGGCGGAATGCGATCGCCATCGGCATCAAAGAAACCACCTGTCTTGGAAATCGCAAAATCCGCGACATAGTCAAACTTGTCCTCTGTACCAGACACAGAATGCTGGAGAGAGTAACCAAAACTGTCTTCTGGATTGGTCGTGGAAAATTCAAAGCCGATAGTGCTGCGGGATTCTGCGCCTGTGGCGGCTCCCTGCTTAGTGATGATATTGATGATCCCACCAGTGGCACCATCTCCATAGATCGCGCTGGGGCCACGGACAATTTCAATCCGCTCAATCACGCCCGGATCAATGGTGCGCAAATCCCTTTGGGCATTACGGTTTGTGCTCTGGGGTATCCCATCAACCAAGACCGAAATATTACGACCCCGGAGGCTTTGCCCAAAAATACTGGTGGTTTCTGTCGAAGGTGAGAGACCAGGCACCAGCTTCGCCAAAATACTCGAAAGATCGCGGTTGAGATCCGCTTGACGGGCAATTTCTGCCTGGGAAATCACTGTCACAGACCGGGGTACCGCCGCTTCCTCTGCTTCCGTCCGAGTTGCCGTAACGATTAATTCCAAATTATCAACAAAATCATCCGGTGTTACCTGTACAAGCAAACCAGAGGGTTGAGACAGTACATCAACAAAGGGCGCTGCTGTTTCACCCACAAGAATAATTTCAACGGTATTTTCAGATATTTGCGTAATTTCAATGGCCTCTAGACCAGCTTGGGGCGCAAAATCAGGCAAAATTGCACCATCTGTTAACTGGGCATTTTCGACTTCGAGGATGAGACGATCGCCCTCCAGCCGTTGATTTACTTCAGGGGCGATCGCCTGATCACTTTCCAGAAAAACTTCTACACCCAAGGAGGTCGGGTTAATCCGAATATTACTAATTACTGTTTGGGCCACTACCGCCGGAGCCAGGGCGACCAGCATCCCACTGGCGATACCAAGACTATAGGTCAACTCTTTCAAGAAACTCTCCTCACACTTATTGCTAAAGACTTGCGTTAGATCAGGAAGATTAAGAGATTATCTCAATCAATGTCAAGTTCTTTATCGAGAATCTATTTTATTTGAAATTTCTGCAGAGCCACATTTATCGGCTAAAAGCCACTGAAACTAAGAACTAAAAGTATTTTCAGGAATTACCATTTCAGATTAAAGGCTTTGTTTTTGCTAAGTCTTCTGATATACAAGGATAAATTTATTGAAAATAGTTTGAGTTAGGCTCTAGTCATTTGGGCAGCAGTGCCAGATAATGCTTCTTAAACGCCCTCGCATATTTCAACCCATAGCACTATGAACATCACAAATTTCTTTGCCGCCGGTGGCATCGTTGCTTATCCCTTGTTCCTCTTCTCTTTGGCCGGTGTAGCCTGCATTATTGAGCGAGCCGTTTTTTGGTGGCGGATTAATCGTCGGCAGCGTCAAGTTGTCCGGGACGCCCTCGGTCTATATCGGCAAGATCCGTTCAATGCGATGAAATTTTTGAAGCGTAACGCGGATCTACCCATTGCCCGGATTTTTTTAGAAGCCCTTGATTTAGAAAATCCCAACAGTGAAGAGTTTCGTCTCGCCCTCGAAAGTGCAACCCAAGCCGAAATCCCGACCCTAAAACGGTTTAATACTGTGTTTGACACAATTATTGCTGTTGCGCCCCTACTGGGATTGTTGGGAACGATCCTCGGTTTGATGCAATCCTTTTCGGCGCTCAACATTGGTGATGTGGGTAATACCAATGCCGCTGGGGTGACTGGTGGAATTAGTGAAGCATTGGTTTCGACTGTGATGGGTCTGGTTGTGGCAATCTTCACCCTGCTCTTTGCCAATCTCTTTAATGGGTTATATCAACGTAACTTAGCATTTATCCAAGAGTATGGTGGCCAGTTAGAATTACTATATCGCCGCTTCTATGAAAAGAGTGAAGAAGCAATTATGAACCGCTAATGCCTGCTAATCAAACGATGCGCAGCTATTTTTTTATGTATAAGCCATCCATTTAAGCTTAATTCTTTTATTTTAAAAATTCACCACTATGCGTATTCCCCAGGAAGAACAAAAATCCGCAGGCATTAATATTGTGCCGATGATTGATATTATCTTTTCAATTTTGGCCTATTTTATTATTTCGACCCTCTATTTGACGAAATCTGAGGGCCTACCGGTTAATCTACCTGGGGCAAATACAGCACAACAGCAACCGAGCACTGAAATTACGGTGACCGTAGATGCGGCGGGAGATATTTTTCTCAACGAAGCACCCGTTGAAATCGCTACACTCCAAGCTGGTGTCCGAAATCTAATGGTTGAGAACCCAGAAACCTTGGTGATTATCAATGCCGATGAAGCAGTTAGCCATGGATCAGTGATTGAAGTAATGGATGAACTGCGGCAAATTGAAGGAGCAAGATTGGCGATCGCCGCCCAAAAAGAAACAACATCCACTAGCACTAATTAATACGAAGTATGATTTACAGCTGCAAGGCTTCGCTCCTACATCTCAAAGCCTTACAGGATTTTTGGGGGATTAACTAATCGAGATATGAATTCATTTTTTTGTGCCGAGTCATCCCGCAAACTAGGAGAAGATCCTATCGGCTGGGGTGTCAATACAACCTATTATCTTTTGTTAGAATATGCCCAGCCTTGGCGCGAAAACATTTTAGAGAGTGATCCCCAATTTATACCGCTCCTAAAGTTTTACCAAACTTTTTTGACACCGAGAAAAATCCAAATCCGGCCCATATTTATTTGGGGTGAATCGTCGTCAAAAGATCGAAGTCGAGCTATTTTATTAAAACAAGAGCAAGGATTTATTCGAGGTTACAAACGCCAAGAATTTACAATTTCGAAGTTAGCAGAAGTTATTCCAATCCTAGAAACTTGTTTCACTGATTCAGATAGTTTTTTTGCTACAACAGATTCAAGCCAACAACAACGAGATATTCTTGTTTGTACCCACGGCACTTATGACAAGTGTTGTGGAAAATATGGCAAGCCCTTTTATCGGCAAGCAGTACGATTGGTTCAAGAATTAAACCTTGAAGATCGAGTGCGCATTTGGCAAGCAACTCATTTCGGTGGACATCGCTTTGCGCCCAC
Source organism: Picosynechococcus sp. PCC 7002 (assembly GCF_963860125.1). Lineage (NCBI taxonomy): Bacteria > Bacillati > Cyanobacteriota > Cyanophyceae > Chroococcales > Geminocystaceae > Picosynechococcus > Picosynechococcus sp. PCC 7002. The sequence goes on along the minus strand of NZ_CAWLFA010000007.1, from coordinate 155,622 downwards.
GGCCATCGAGTTTCCTGGAGGACGTTATTATGGCAGGCTAGATGAGGCTTCCTTGCAATCTTTACTGACCCGTCAAGGCGATTTAGATTTTCTCAAAAAAGTTTATCGAGGCTGGGGCGTTTTACCTGCGCCGGTACAAATCTTAGAGCGAGGATTATGGTACCGTCATGGTTGGCAATGGTTAGACTACGGGGTTGATTTTCAAATATTAGACGCGAATAAAGACGAGACGTTTTTTCGGTGTCAGATCACGGCTCAACAAGAAGGCGATCGCCAAATAATTTATACCGCAGAGATTGTCGAAGACCCAACACAAAACATCCACCTCCGGGGTGGTTGCAAGGTGCCAACAGCCGAAAGATATCCCCAATTTAAGCTGCAAAATTTATCCCAAACCTCCTCTCATTAGAGAAAAGTAGCCTTTTCCAGTAACCACACCTAAGATTTTGGATTTTAGGCAAAAGCGACACTGCCCTCCCGTCGGGGATCGGCGATCGCCTGCAATTGCTGCGCTTCTTTAGACCACAATGCGGCCTGTACGCCACCAAAATACATTGATAGCGGCGGAAACTCCCGGAGTGGCATCGACAGATTCAATAAATTCTCAGCCCTTAAATCTTCTTCGTAGGCAAGCATCAATTGGTCGTCAAATGCTTCCACATGGAGGCGCGGTCGTCGGATGGCCTCACTGAGAGAATCGCCATGCACTATAAAGTTGGTCAGTGACTGGGCGATCGCCGTGGTAATCCGCGAGGCACCAGGGGAACCAATCGACAGTACAGATCCATTCCGGTGACGCGCAATGGTGGGGGCCATATTTGAAATCAATCTCGTGCCTGGCGCAATGGGTTCACTCTGCTCTCGATGCAGCTCCAACTCACCCAGGGAATTATTTAACCAAAAATTACGACCGGGAATTACCGCCCCAGAACCATAACCCGCCGATGCCGTCAGCGAACAGGCACAACCTTGATCATCGACCGTGGACACGTGGATCGTAGAAGGTGAACTGCGGTAATGATCGAGCTGATTTGTCCGGGCAAAATGTAGCAGATCCGTGACTGCTTGCCATCGATCTTGGTCAACATTGAGATGTTCAAAACGATAGTTAAGGACGGCCTCTTGGATCGCAGCAATGGTTTTATGGTCGAGACTTTGACGGGTTTGCTGGAGGAGGAGTAAAGCGGCTAAACAAGCACCACCCACTGCGGGGGCCGGGTTGGTGACAATTTCCCAGTCACCGTAGCTCAGCCGAATTGGTTCTCTGATAATCGCTTCGTAGCTTGCTAAGTCAGCTTGGGTAATGGCACCGTGCGATCGCTCCATTGCAGCGACTAATTCCTGGGCTAAAGTGCCTTGATACAAACAGTCAGGGCCTTCATCGGCTATCAGCTGTAAGGTTTTGGCGAGGCCCGGTAAGCGGACGATCTCACCAGCCTTGAGATAATCTTTGCCGTTTGGATGAACAAGCTGATAACTTTCGGGATGCCACCCAAAAATCGCTGCATGGGCCTGTTCTAAATACATTCCTGAAACACGGGACAGGGGACTGCCTTGCTCTACCACTTTGGCCACGGGCTTGATTAATTCTGCCCAAGACAATTGGCCGTATTCTGCTGAGGCTTTGGCGATCCCGGCGAACATCCCTGGCACTGCCACCGCACCATAACCAATTCCGGTATAAATGCCACCACCATAGTTCAGCAAGGTCTTTTGTAACTCTGGGTAGGGGCGATCGCCAGGGAAATCTTTACCAGGCATCGCTGCATAGGCATCAATGACAACGGGTTCTCGATCCTGGGGCCAAATCGTGATGAAACCACTGCCGCCCGGTGCCATGACCCCCAGTTCGCAACACATGGAAGTTAATGTGGCGGCGAGGGCGGCATCGATGGCGTTACCTCCCTGGGCGATAATCTCTGCGCCGATATTGGCGGCAAGTTTAGAATCGGCGGCGATCGCGACTTTGGTCATCGTTTTTGATTAATTGTTTTTGATCGAGAATGCATTGTGATTTTTTCCATAGCTCGATTTTCAACTGAAAATCGAGATCTGTCTTCAAGGTAGGTTAAGAAGCCAAATCACTTGATGTTAGAGCCTTTAGCGCTGCAGTCGTTTCTGCAAATATTCACAAGTCCAGCCCCGGTCCACTAGCACCTGCCAGGACACCAGATGAATACCATCCCGCACCAGATAATCCCCATCCACCTCTTCGTAGTAGCCCAAACGCCCCAACTTCTTCATCGCCTCAAACCAGTAGAAGAAATTCGCCCTTTCACTTGTGTGATTATTTGCCACTGCATTCTTGACTGCATAAACAAAAAAGCCCGCTGGATTTTTCACATAGTGGTCACGCCGATACCGCTGATAGGCGGCGATCGCCCCTTCAATGATTTCTGCCGCCGTCGTCTTCACTAACCGCACCAGAGAAGGATTCAACACAATCCCTAGATCATCAAGCCGTTCCAAATGAGCCTTAGCTTGGGCATTCACCACCACATCCGCTTTATCCGCTTCTTCCGTCTGCGATTGCTTTTCCTCAATAGTCTCGGTTGCGCCATCCTTAGCTTCCTGAACTGGAGTTCGCTTATCTTTCTCTTTCTCTTTTTGCCTCAATTCCCTAGCAAACCCAACAGCCCCAGTCTTGTCCCCAGTCATGGTTTCAGCAACTTCCTGTGGATTCACTACTTGTTCCCCAGATATCAGCCCACCATCATCCCCATCAATATTTCTTGTTGATTTTACACTTTGGCCCGGCGGCTTTTTTTGCCTTTGGTCTAACTTGTGAGTTTCACCAGTTACTGCATTTCCAACTTCATAGTTTTTAACATTTTTCCCTTGGCTAAACTGAGTTTTCTGTTCCAGTACATCAGTAGCCTGAGAATCCAAAAAAGAAAATTTTAATTGAACAGCAGAACAAGCCTGATCTGTTGAATCTTTAGTATCTATATAAGAAGGTACGGCAGCATCAGGGTTTGAGGCGCGTTTTTGGGAAGTTTTATTCCCAAACTGGGAAGTTTTATTCCCAAACTGGGAAGTTTTATTCCCAAACTGGGAAGTTTTATTCCCGGGACGATAAGCGGCGAGTTTGTAGATTTTGCTGTTGTACTGGCGCTGAATATCGACGAGACCAATGTCTGCGAGTTCGGTCACGGCCTGACGGATCCACTTAGAACAGTAGGGTTTCTTGCGGAATTTGCCAGTCCAGTGGCGGAAAGTATCGAGGTCTACTTCAAAGGTTGTACCGGCGGGACGTTTGCGTAGAAGCCAGTTGTAGAGGGTGGCGGCGCAGCGACTGACTTGGTTGAGGAGGTAGTCACTATCGGCGGTAATCATGGCAAAGGCGGTCATTTTTTTATTCTCCAGATGGGGGTGTTGGAGAATCAGCAAAAAAGCTGCTAAGATATACCCATCGAATAACCCGGTCAAAAGTTTTTCGATGGGTCGGTGGAAGCAGAATTCCGCTGACCCTCATCTTTTTTAAATTTCTCTAATTCTACAGGATCTTCTCAGGGAAAGAAAAAGGCGCTTGCCCAAGATCAGCATAGGTCAGCTTAATGTTGATGGGCTAGCACAATGAAAAGCAAAGTATCCCGGAAGTATTTAGCCAAAGTCGTAGATCAGCAATAATGTAATAAAAGTACACAAAACTCCCGGCAGGTTAGGTGGATAACTTGTGCTTCTGAAGCAATGATCCCACTGCGATCGCCTTTTATGTCTCTAAACTTAGAGCAAACTCCCAAAAACTATTCATTCACACCTACATTGCTAGGCGCTAACTCCAGAGCAGGTATTCGCTTGGTAAATGCGTTGCAGACTTGATTTGGTTAGGGCAGGGACAAGGCGATCGCAAGCCAGACGCGCCCCGAAGATATTTCGGGCGGTGGGGCCAAGTTGCAGGGCGGCTAATCCTCCCATGAGGAACAGATCACAGCCTTGCCAGCGTAAATATTCATCCAAAATAGGGAGACCGTTCACAATCGGCTGGGGATAACGCTCCATCACTCTAGTGAGTAGGGGTTCGGCGGTGACATCAAAGCGACTCCCCGTCGCCAACCAGAGGCGATCGCCCTGGAGAATTTCCCCATTGTCACAGTGCAACTGCCAGTGATTCCCTTGCCAATGGGCGGCTTGGATTTGGCAATTGGGCTTGAGGGTAACTTTGTCCTGGCGTTCGGCGCGGCGGAGCTGGGTCATCACCGCTGGCGTGAGGGAACCGCCATTACGGGCTTTCAGAATCATTTGGTGGCGTTTTTGCCAATCGGTTTCAGCGGCAAATCCCTTGAGATATTTCGGCCCTAACCAACCTGCATCGGCATCAAAAAGTTTCTCTTGGAAAGGGCGACGGGCAACGATCGTAACCTGGGCTTGGCGGGCGATCGCCCCCAATGCGAGATGGCCTGTGGAGAGACCACCACCAACAATGACAATTTTTTCACCCTGAAGATGTAACTTCCGTAAATCAACGCGATCACTGTGGCAAAGACGATCAGATGGATAGCTAGCTTCGATCTGTTCCAGCCAATCTGGTAGCTGTCGTTGGGTTTGGTTCGTCGCTAGAACGACCCGCTTCGCTTGCCACTGTTGGCCATTATGTAGGGTTAAACAAAATTTGCGTTGACCTCTCTGGGGAGGGATTAACTCTGTAACCGCTGCGGCAATTAGTCGTTGCTCTAACTGAAATTCGGCGATCGCCTCTCGGCAAAAATCTTCAAAAAGTTGGGTGCTGGGTAAATCATAGGGCGGAAAAAGTTCATTGGGGCGTCCCTCAGCAAATCTACGCAGGGCAAAGGGATCTGGGTGGGGATGATGTACCGCCGGCGATCGCAAATGGGGAATCTCCTGGGCCGCAAACTGGTGAGACCAGCGGGCCAACCAACAACCATGGGGATCAAAAACAACAATCCGCTTACGCCACTGGGGACGTTTTTTTAAAAGATGAAGCACCAAGGTCAGGGCCTGGACGCCTGCGCCAATAATTGCAATGTCACACTGCTGCATCGCCTTGACGGAAATTCTTGGGGGGATAGACATTTTCACGACTTTAAATAAAAATGATAATTATTATCAAAATATCGATAATAACAAATCACTGAACCAAGCGCTGGCTTGTCCGCTAGCAGGAAGAAAACATAATGATCGATTGGACAAAAACAGCTATCGTGGCGATCGCCGGTCTGGCGGGCTCCGGAAAAACCCAGTGGCTCCGGCAGCAATTCCAGGGGAAAACGGTGCCTGTTACCTATTTCGCACCGCGGACGGTGGACTGTGCCATCGATCGCCATTGTCTCGCCCTTGAGTTTCCCCATTGGCAGTTTTTAGAAGAAGGCCAGGAAATTGAACTGATCCGCGCCGTAGAACAGGGGGCGATCGCCATCTTAGAGCTTGGTTTTTATGTGGCCCTGGCGTCTGGGGAAGAATTGCTAAAAGCATTGGAAGAGGCTGGTTTTCCCTGTCAGCGATTGGCCTTTGTCTCCGAGCAGATCGCCAGTTCCCCTTGGCATGATTGGGCCGATCAATTGATTGAAGTACCCCTACCGCTGCCGACGAATGAAATTCAGGTGTGGCGATCGCCCTCTCCGAGAGGTCGATGGAGTGGCCAGATGGTTAATGATATAAAAGTCGAGCACTAGCACTAATTAGTTCTAGTGCTCATTGAATACTGCAAATTGAATTTTTATGTTAATGGTTAATTAACACAGTTTGTAGCTACAATGTAATTAAACTTTTTCAACATACCCTAATGTACATTGGACGCAAACTATTTCCAGACCAAAATCAAATCTATAGAATCCGTAACACTGTAGAGAACATCATTCAAGAAGTCTCGTTGCGCCTAGGGAAAAAGATTGGTCAAGCTGAATTTGTAAAGATTGTCAATGATGAATTAGAAAGCCTTGGGTACGGAGAAAACCTGCTAAATCTATCGACAATCAATCGTCTTACTTTATTTGGTAGACACACTGCCTCCGCTAATAGTCTTAAGCTGCTAGAGTCTTTACCATTGCTTCATGTTGTTTCAGAAAAGTATAGCGAAGACGATTTAAAACGAATTGCTTTAGGGCAGCCTAGTTCCAGCAAAGATGAAGTTATTGTTCACAAGAATGAACTACAAGCTTTAAGAAGCAGCTTGGCTAAGGCGATGGCGATGATTGACAGCTTGACTGGGAACGAATTTGTTGCCACATATCAGTATGAAGTTAACCTCAGCCCAGAACGAAAACAATATATTTTCAGACAAATCATTAATTACAAAGAAAACCTGAACAAAATATTACAGTCAGGCTTGCTGACTGAATCAGAACTGCAAGCTTATCAACAGGAAGATGTTCCTGACCACGTTCTTATTTCATTAATTGCTTCGCTTGAATTGCCAGGACCAGTCATTCTTATGTTAAGACAGATGTCTGGAGAATTCGATAACCATGATGACTCTGATGATGATTTCTAGTAATAGATTGAATCTCAAAATAGACAAAAATAGCTCAAGTTCATAATAGCTTGAGCTATTTTCTTAAAACTCTTATTTGCAGAATTAGACTGTCTTTTGCTTCATGGCAGTAGCCTGACGGTGTTTGAAGCCCTCACACCAGACATTTCTCCTTTGGTTTTACTAGATCGTCTGTCCCGCACGGGGAGTAATCGCCTTTTTTGCGGTCGATCGGGCCAAACCTTCCAATATCAGGTGAGCACCGGAAAATTGGCGGCTACAGTCACTACCCTTGACCAGACTGCGGTCAGTCAGAACTATACTATTGGCGACTCTGTTGGTACTGCCGCCCGTTTGATTGTTGGTGTTGGCAGTGTGGACCGAGTCCCCAAGCAAGCCACCTACACCCTCTACAATCCCAATACAGACCAAGTGACCTTTCGGACAGTGCGCTATGGCACCGTGGGATTTGGTTGATTTTTTCGTCCAAAAAAAGCAGAATTTCCCCCTAAACCACCAAAAAAAGGTAATTTAGGGGGATTTTTTTAGATTTCCAGGGGAATCAATATTTTCTAGTGGAACGAAGGACGATGGCGAATTAACTCCATGAATTCTTGGCGAGTGGCGTCATTGTCGGCAAATATGCCCTGCATTGAACTGGTTACTGTCCAAGAGCCTGGTTTCTCGACCCCACGCATCACCATGCACATGTGGGTTGCCTCAACCACAACAGCGACTCCCTGGGGTTGTAATAATCCATGGAGGGCATCGGCAATTTGTTGGGTTAAGCGTTCTTGTACTTGTAAACGCCGGGCGTACATTTCACAAATACGGGCAATTTTAGAGAGGCCGATCACCTTACCATTTGGAATGTAGGCCACATGGGCGCGGCCTAAAATCGGCAGAATATGGTGTTCGCAAGAACTAAATAGATCAATATCTCGCACTAAGACCATTTCATTGGTATTTTCATGGAACACAGCCCCGTTCAGGAGTTCATCGAGGGATTGATGGTAGCCAGATGTCAAAAATTTAAGGGCTTTAACCAATCGTTTCGGCGTATCGCGTAATCCTTCACGATCTGGATCTTCGCCTAAGCCGAGTAATAAAGTGCGCACGGCTGCCTGCATTTCGGCTTCTGAAACTGGTGGTTTGATTTCAGTATTAATGGTTTGTTGGCGAATATCGGTCAAAGAAATGGGTAAGTCCATGGGATCAAGTTTTATCAATTAGTGGTTTGTTGGTTGTCGGAGGGCGATCGCCCTGCAAGTTTTATGCGGCAACGCGCCGAAGGATGACTGACTGGTTTTAGATGTAGGGAAGATCAGCGAATTACATTTGCTGTAAAGCTATAGCCGCTTCCTTAGCGAAATAGGTCAAAATCAAGTCAGCCCCTGCCCGTTTCATGCTGGTCAAGGTTTCTAGCACGACTGTTTGTTCATCTAACCAACCCCGTTTGGCCGCTGCTTTGACCATGGCATATTCCCCACTGACGTTGTAGGCGGCGACGGGTAAATTTGTCCGTTGTTTGATGCGATAGATAATATCCAGATAGGCTAAGGCCGGTTTAACCATCACGATGTCAGCCCCTTCGAGAATGTCTAATTCCACTTCTTTGAGGGCCTCTTGACCATTGGCCGGGTCCATTTGGTAGGTTTTTTTGTCACCAAACTTAGGGGCCGAATCCAAGGCATCTCGAAATGGCCCATAGTAAGCAGATGCATATTTAGCGGAATAGGCAAGAATCCCCACATTAATCCAGCCCGCTGCATCGAGGGCGCGGCGAATTGCACCCACGCGACCATCCATCATGTCCGATGGTGCCACAAAATCAGCCCCTGCCTCTGCGTGCATGAGGGCTTGTTTGACCAGGACAGCAACTGTCTCATCATTGAGAATTTCTCCATCTTGGACAATGCCGTCATGGCCCTCGCTGCTATAGGGATCGAGGGCGATATCTGTGATTACAACCATGTCGGGCAGAGCTTCTTTAATCGCCCGTACAGTTCGAGGAATCAACCCGGCAGGATTATGGCTTTCGGTACCTATATTGTCTTTTTGGTAATCAGGAATCAACGGAAAAAGGGCGATCGCCCCAATGCTGAGGTCATAAGCTGTCGCCACTTCAGCTAATAGCAAATCCAAAGAATAACGAAAACAGCCAGGCATCGAAGGGATTTCCGCTTTTTGTCCTTCACCCTCCATGACAAATAGAGGATAAATAAAATCATTCACCGTCAAAGCCGTTTCACGCACCATGCGGCGTAAAGCAGTAGTCCGTCGTAGTCGCCGGGGCCGATATATTGCTACTTCAGCAGGAGTCGTAGCATCAGTGGTTTTAGCAGGGGTTGTGGCTTTAGTAGAAATATTTACAACAGTGGCTAAAGGAGACTCTGGGCGAGGTGGGGGTATCGACATAATAAAAAATGATAATCATTCTCGAATATTCTACACTACGGTTCAAGCGTTTGGATGTCGACTTATTTTGTGGAGAGTTATTCACTCTTCTTAGGGTTGGTTTGGAATAATGCTGGCAAAGCCCCCCTTGCTCCCCCAGGCTAGGAAAATCTCCTAAATGCTAAGTCAATGCAGTCTCGTCCCCCACATGAAGAGATTTAGGGTAGTGACTCAATAGTATTTGATGCTGTTTAGGTATCCTCTCAGATTCAATGGATATATTCCTTCCAAATTAGTGCTATTCCTAGAGCTTGCTGAAATATTGGCCAATTAATTAAAACTCAGGTATCAGGAGATTCTTAATTGGCTTATTAATATCTCTGAAAAAAAGAGAGGTACCTAGTTGGAATTTAGATGCAAAAAAATATTAATTTTGAACGATTCTGAAAACAGCGTCTGGATCGACTAAAAATCTTGAATTTTGTTCCCGTAAAATAAATCTAAAAATTGGAAACAATTGATAACCAATCTAGTCAAATACCCTAACACAATCTGCAATACCTCTTCAAAAAAGAAAGCATTAATACACCATCACCAGTTAATAAATAGCTGCGTCAAATCTTTTGGCGAACTTTTGACTTTCTTGAAATCTAGAACTTTAAATCTAGAAAAACGAATTGGAAACTGCATCATTAATGAGGTAATTGAAATGAAGTTAGAACACGCTTTTTTAGGTCTATTGGCTGCTTCGGGTATAGTCACTGCGAATGTTCAAGCCGTCAAGGCAGAAGAAGGGTTTGCCTTTAAACGTGTACCAGTCATTGTAAATGGTAGTGGCTGTCCTCCTGGCAGTGCTTTTGGGATTGTGAATGGGAATTCGGTTTCAATTATTTTTAGTGAAATGTATACCGAAGCGGCCCGACGGGAATTTAAACGGGCTTCTTGCAACATTCGTATGAAGCTTGATGTTCCTAGCGGTTACACAGTACAACCGGTGAATCTCCGCTATTTAGGTTATGCCAATATTCCTAATGTATCGGGGGCACGTAGTACGCTGAATACTTTTGCGAGTTTCGGTGCAAGTGGCGGGTGGGTTGACCGTAGCAACTTTGGCCCAGGCTTTCAAAGCGATTTTGAACGTAATGTCGATATTGCCCTTTCAGCGGTCAATGCTTGCACTCGACCGGTTACAACAAACTTTGGCATTAACACTAACATTAGCGCTTGGGGACCCCGTTCCGGTGATGAAGTTACTTCTATGGGTATTGATACGGTGGATGTGACTTTAGAGGATGTCATTTACCGTATTGAGTTTGGCTTTATTCCTTGTTCTTAAGTAACATCTGGCTTTTGTTGTGCTAGTGCTTTTTGCTTACGCAATTAGGTGAAACCTAAAAGGTAATGATGGGTTTGTTGCGGTCTATCTCAATACACCATCAAAAATGTGGACATAGCCACTTAGTTTTCTCCAGGTGTGTATTTAATCACATTGAACTGCTGTGGAATTTTATCCATCACTAAAATTCATCATTACCCCTTTAGTACTACCCAAATGTTCTCTACCCCGCGATGGTAGATTTCATTGAGCACTGATAACCAGAATTTGGCTCCCTCGCCCCCGGTAGCATTGCCTCAGAACCTCTGCGAATCTTCTACTCTGATTTTGCTACCGTTTCCTCACTTCCTTCAATGGATAAAGTCGAGCTAAGAGAACTGTGTCGTTGAAATGACCCAACCATAGGTTACAACTGCCAACAGGATTAACCCGTAAACGAATTCCTTTTGCTGACTAAACCACCCCTGCAGCATATTTTTAAAACTACGTAGGCTGCGGCGTCGCTCATTTCCTAATTCTCGTATTAGTCTGGTCACCTCTGCATTAACTTCTTGTAATGAAATTTCACCCTGTTGATACCTTGCTTCCAGGTCGTCTAGCTTGCGCCAGTATTCTTGGGTGGCATTGAGGAGGTTAGGAAACATGAGTACGTAAACCAGTAGCTATCAGTAAAGGCGATCGCCGTGAATATTGAGTAAGTTTTAGTCTTCGCGGCGAAGATTGTCATCCTCGATTTTTTATGGGGCACTGAGGCTATCATCTTGATTGCATCGTAACGCAATGTTAATTTTCTTGCGCTATGACTTGACAATCTGGCAAGTATACAAATTTCGCAAGTATAAATAAAAAAAACATGAAGAGACCGCCAAACCTACAATAAATAGTTGCTCCTGCCAAAACAGGCTCCGTAAGGATTCACTGCAACCTTTTCAAAGACTGGGCCTTGATGACCAATGGCAGTCAGGTCATTTAACAGCTTGGGCACATTATCAGAAACATTGTCTGGTCAAAAATTGCAAGATTGTTTTCCTCAGCAATCTCATAATCAATTGCTCTGAGATCACTAAGATCTAGATTTTCGAACAAAAACACGAAATAGTCGCTGTAGCGCAACTCCCAGAACCCCAACAACAATCGCTATTGCCAGGAACGGCACAAATAGTGCCAGTAAAGATAAAACTCCGGCACTAAGAGCCTCGACCGTTGACACCACTGGATTAGCAATGCCGCCAGTAGCCGTAGTTGAAGCGCCTCGCGTTACCGCCGTAAAAGTTTCAATGGTACCGGCAGTACTTCCACCTGCAAGAATTGCTAAAGTCCATTGGAGTAACGGTTCCAGTTCAGTTAGCTGCCCCAGGCTGGCAGAAGTTAAAAGAGTACCAACAGCGATCGCCAAAGGAATCTCAATCCCATCTAATAAATTGTCAACAACAGGAATGTAGTAAGCAAGTATTTCAACGATCGTCGCTATTCCAAAAGCAAAAAAGGCTGGGTAAGTTCCCAACCAGACAAAATCTTCACCGAGGGATAGATCGCCGAAGATCGCCATCCCACTGAGTATTAGCGGGGGAATGAAAATACGAAAGCCAGCAGCAGCACTGAGAGTAACGCCAATACAAAGAGCTAAAATAATATCCATGGGTAGCGAGAGCTGCGGAACACCCTTATTGTGAACGACCTAATGCCCATTACAGAGTCATGAAGTGCAGATTTTTTGATACAGCAGGATTTGAAGTTGGATCGAAAAAAATAAGTACTACTTCTTTAGGACTTCAGCAAAGGCGAAGCTTGGTGCAGCAAGAACCAACATTGTAGATGGTAGATCATGGATTCTCTCTTCAATGGAGGCATAGTAATCATAAAAATTCTCGTTCGGTTCTGCGATACCGAGGATGACTTGATCTGCATTACGCGAAGACTCAGACAAAATCTCATCAAATGATCGACCTTCTGCCACCAAGATACAAATCTCTGCATCAATGCGAAGCGTTTGCACCAGGACATTAATATTTTGTTTGGCAGTTGCTGCGGCTGATTGATCCGGCACCACTAGCTTCAAATAAATTTGAGCGCTACGCCATTCCATACTGTCCCGCAGTAGCTCTGCCAAGATCATCATGAGTGCACCATTCGCGTGCAAACCTCCCCACCAAACATCAATTTGATGATGCTGCTTACTTTCGGGCTGAGATTTCTCTCGATAGATAATCACATTACGCTCAGCGCGATGCAGTGCATGGATAAGCTGACAATAGCTACTGCGATTTTCGGGGGTTTCATTATTACCAAGGAGGACTGTATCAGGCACGATGGGGCCAAGGCCATAAATTTCAACAAGCCGCTCCACGCCCACAAATGGATCTTGGGCGGTCAAGACCCTGACCAATGCCTGTATATTTCGCTCTTGCAGATAATCATTAATGCTCTTTTCCATTTGCTGCTGCTGACGGATACTGCGAGAATCCATCGGCAAAATACTTGCAATGGTAAACAGGCCCCGATTGCGATTTAACCCATCTGCTAATTCGATTAATCCCCAACGCCGCGTTGGTGCACCGGAAAGGACTAACATATGGGGCCGCCATGTTCTCGGATCGGGGTGATGACCCAGTTGAAATAAGCTTGTTCTCAACAGCATCATCCAAATACCGCGACGAGCATCTCCCCAAGTACTCTTTAATTCCCGCCGCTGAATCCACAGAAAGATCATCGCAACAATTAATCCAGCAACGATGGTCGCCACTGGATTAATTAAAAACATAACTGCTAAACATCCAAGAGCCCCAAGCAGTGAGAAAGACCAATGCACTGCAAATAAAGGGCGAAAAGAGGGACTATCAAGAAATCCTTCAACGCCAGCGGCAATGTTGAGTACTAGGTAGGTTGTGAGAAAAAACATACTCAGCACTGGTGCGATTAAGTTTAAATCACCCACCATGACTGCTACTGTGACGATCCCTAAGGTGATCGCCGTGCCGATGCGTGGTTCGTTATTAGGACCACTGCCTTTGCCTAGGAAGCTTAGCCATCGCGGTAAGACGCGGTCCCTTGCCAAGGCTTGCAAAATCCGGGGGGCACCTAAAATGCTACCGATAGCACTCGATAATGTCGCTCCCCAAATGCCTAACAGAATTGATGGCCCCCAAAAGGCGATCTGCTGCATAATTAGGGGATTTTCAACTAACGTACTGGCATCGGCTCGGGTGGCAAGAAAAAAAGGCAGAGCCATATAGATCAAATAACCAACGCCGACGGCTGCCAATGTACCTGTAGGAATTGCCTTTGTCGGTTCTTTGAGATCGCCGGACATATTAACCCCGGCCATAATTCCGGTCACGGCTGGGAAAAAGACGGCAAAAACTGTCCAGAAAGATTCGCCACTATCCGTACCCCAGGGTTCTAGCTGAGTTGCTTCCAGTGGTGAACCGAAAGCTAGGGAAACAAGCGATAAGGCGATGATCGCCATGATGAAGTACTGGGCTTTGATGGCAATTTCGGCTGAGGTAATTGCTAATACTGCCACAAGAATGGTGACAATTAGGGCAATGTAAGTCTGGTTGAAGCGGCCAAAGGCATTGACAACGCTTTCGGCAAATCCAATGGTATAAAGTGCAACTGACAGCGCCTGGGCAAAGTAGAGGGGAATCCCTACGGCTCCTCCGGTCTCGATGCCTAGGGAGCGGCTAATCATAAAATAAGCGCCACCAGTTCGCACGACCCGATCAGTGGCGATCGCACAAATTGATAACGTTGTCAGAAAGGTAATGCTCACAGCCATCGTGACAATCAGCCATGTACCAAAAAGGCCGACATTGCCAACCACCCAACCAAAGCGGAGGTACATAATCACCCCCAAAATAGTCAGCAGCGAAGGGGTAAAGACCCCACCGAACATACCTAGCCCTGCTTTGTCTGCTGGCGTCGTAACAGCGGTAGAGCTAGTTTTTAAAGGCATTTTAAAAAAGTTGATGAGTGTTGTTACTGGTAAAAATATACTGACCTTCAGCAATCCAAAATATGGATGAGGCTAAACAGCATTGTCAACTTAAGCCGCTTGACAAACACAAGCCCTAAAAAGCTTTCTACATGGAAAGTTCAGCAAAAACAGGAGAAAACATTTTAGGGAAGCTACCCATATCCTAAAGGATACTGTGAACAATAACTATTTTCCCCACCATGGCTTGAAGACTGGCCTACGTCAAGCTTGCTCCTAGCCCCATCAAAGCTCTTTCACGACCTCCAGACAATTTTTTCTAGCACTCTATGCTGGGTGATTAGCATCAAACTGCTTCTCTTTACAGAGGTTGATTGGGGAGCAACTTGTTACGGTAAAGGAACGACTATTAGCCTGTAAGTTATTTGGGAGTTTATGCCGACTAATCCCTTCGATTCCAAAGCCCGCCAAAAAGATCTCCACGATTTCATTGAAACTTTCACTGCTAATACAGGGCAAAATCTGGTGGCGATCGCCAACAATCCTATCTTTAAAACAATTCAGAAAATCTTTGGCTTTGGTTGGCTAGCAGCAATTGTCGGAGATGTGGATGTGGCAATGGCTCAGGCTGAGATTCAGCGGTTAAAACAGGCTTATCCCAACGAAAATCCAACCCAACTAACCCAGCGAGTTATCCAAGCAAAAAGTCTAGAAGCTGCCAAATTAGGGTTTGTGGCCAATCTTTTGCCCCCTTTGGCCCTGGCATTATTCGGCTGGGAGTTGGCAAGTATGACAAAACTCCAGGCGGAGATGGTTTATCAAATTTCTGGCCTCCATGGGCTGAATCTCCAGGATCCCCGTCGGCGGGCAGAAATTCTGGCAATTTTTGGCTTGTCCCTCGGCGGCAATGGTCTCAAAACAGGCCTAAGTTTTTTCGAAATGATTCCCCTGGTGGGTACAGTGGTCGGGGTTTCGAGCAACAGCCTGATGATGTATTCCCTAGGGTTAGCGGCCGACCAGTTTTATCGGTTTAAACAGAACGCACAAAAATATGAATAACAATCCAGATGTGTAGCTGACTTCCAGGCCAGGCCAAAAGCACCATAATCATCACAACGCATTGCCGCCCCCGCTCGCAGTGGCAAAGTTGTACCATTATTTTCGGCTATGGCAATCTTTTCTAGAAAGGAATAATAATCCGTATCAGAAACCATCTGGGAGGGATCAGCGGCGCTATCTGGATCAATACCGAGCGATTTCAAGAGGTCATCTTTGTCGAGGGCATCTTCAACGACTCCGACAACTTTTTTAACGAACAATGAAGTAATCTGTCCCATTCAAAAAATATATTTTTTTATAGCAAACCAACACTTTCTGCCTTTTCTTGCCACTGTTCTGGATTCACTCCCTTAATCAGCAACCACAGACATAGGGAGAGTTCTGAAATAATCGTCACCAGATAAATTGGCGCGATAGCTTCGACAAAGTCCGGAAACAAAAACCGTGTATAACTCCCAATCAGATAAGTGATGCCCGCAGCCATGACTAAGTATCCAAGCACCCTGGGCATATATAGCGACTTGGCAATTAAGTAACCGAGAACGAGACAATGAACCCCAAACAGAATCAGGCCGAGATCATACCCATAGCTGTGCAGATCAAGAAATAGCGATGAAAGTGAGTTGAGTTGAGCAACATCGAATGCCGCAGTATAATTTGAACCTTTCAAAAGAAGTATGGCTGCGTAATAGTTGAGGAGACTAAGGGCAATTACTGCTGTCTGGGTCACTCGGAAACATAGGGCAATCAGAGCAAGTATTTTATTAATTGGCCGCAGAAGTACAAACAGTAATACAGCCACGGCCACATCACTCAGGCACATAATTGAGTCGGCTAGAAATCCAACCCGGAAAAGCGCCTCTGCTGCCATAATGTTGCTGGCAGTCGTCGCTGCATCTCCTGGAGCAATAAGTGGCGATCGCACAAATATTTCGCTAAAAAGTCCGAGAACGATGATGATCAGATACAACACCCCTACTGCCCGCGCGTAGATTTGTGGCGACGTCTTAAATGTTTGGTCTGCCATGACATATTTCCTCTCCGTGGGCTTTACTTTTTGGTTTTTATGGTTGAACTAGGGGGTACGCCGCACCTGCCACACAACAAACCAGGCTTATCAGGATATTACCGCAGACTTTCGTGATGCAACATGGCGATCGCCGCATCGGTAAATCACTTCCTCGCTATCTTCTCAGAGATTTTTGTATCTAATACGTCTGACACTTTGAATATCGATTAAGTATGGTGGGATTTATGTGTTGCACTGTACATTCCTCAATTTTGTAGCCGCTGCTATTTGTTGACGTATTCCTGGATTAACGCTGGGTATTCCTCTGGAAGTGGGAGTTTTTTAAAACTACGCTTTGCACCTGTCGTAGCCCACTCTAGCTTCTCATCCGTATAGGTTTCCATAAATGGCTTGTAGTTTTGAGGGTGATCTAGCATCGTGGAGCGGACATTGACAAAATCATCCAAACCTTCAGGCCGTGTAAATAGCCAACTCATGCAATATCCGCAAAAATAATGACGCGTGTTCCCATGCATTCCACCAATAACAGGTACACCAGAGGTGACTGAAAAGGTAGCGCTCGGAAATAATGCACTCAGGCTAAACGCACTTGCAGTTATTTTCTGACACCCCACACAATGACAAGCCATTGTAATCAATGGTTCTGACGTGACCTCAAATTTCACCTGTCCACAACGGCATTGACCTTTCACCTTACGAACTGCGGTATCCACAATAATTTTTCTCCAGATTTTCTTTACTTAAGAGTCGTCTAAAAAAATAGAGACTCCATCTTTAACAATACGACAGTACTTAAGAAGTAATAATGAATGATAGATGAGAGGATTTTCACCCTCTATCGTTAGGAGATGAGTCCTAGGGATGTGTAGAGACGAGAGTTAGTTTAAATTCAGACCGCAATGACTACAGAATTTTGCACCAGGGCGGGCTAGATGGCCACATTTCGGACAAGCTGAAGGATGCTCAATAGGTGCAGCAGCCACCGCAACAACGGCACCACAATGGGGACAAAAATGACTGTTTTGGGATAAAGGATGATGACATTGGGCACAGCGTCGATTTACGCTCGTCGGGGAAACGGGATGGTTAGGGGCGATCGCCGCTGGAACTTTTTGATCAACAGATTGAGTTTGCGTCATTGTCGCCAATTCCTCCAAGGGTAAGGGGCCATCCTCAACGGTGACATGACGACGCACAAGGCCACAGCTTGGGCATCGGGGCAGATCTTCAAACCAGCGGCTACGGCATTGGGGACATTGGGGCAGTTGTTCTGTGAGCGGGGGAAAGATCAGATCCCTTGAACCATCGGTATTTGTACGCCAATAACCCCGGTGAAGAAAATAATTTAACAAAGCTTTCCCTTGGTCGGGCCGCAGACTGAGTTCTACAGCGATCAAAAAAGCACCAATGGCCTGAAACTGATAATCCCGAATTAGGGTTGCAACACTATAGCCGCCTGGTAAAGGCTTAAATAAGCTAGCGGGTTGTTGCTGGGAAAAATCTGGAGGCGGTGAACCTGCTTTTACATAGGCCAAGAGATCCTGGGCTAAACCCGGTACCTGAGCCATGCGTTGGGTTGCATTCCAGAGTAACGACGTTGGTTGATAGCCTAAATTGGCGATCGCCGTTGCTAAGGGTAATAACGGATGTTCTTGTGGCGTTACCATACCTCTTGCCCCCAATCATCTTTAACTTTTAAAGCACCGGATTTAACAAGGTTATAAATTTGCTGCCGTTGCTGGGGATTTGCCTTACTGACAAAATCCATGAGCGTTTTCTCCCGTACCCAGGATTTTGGTGGTTGATTTTTTGGTGCCTGTTCTGCGCCCCCCTTCAGTTGATCCCAGACATCTTTAATGCTGGCTAACTCTTTCTTGTAGGCTTCTTTACTCAGGGCATTGCCCAAACGGTTACCAAAGGATTCAGCATCATTTTCGTTATATTGACCCGCATAAATCACTGGATCGGTGTCTGAGCCTGTATATTTTTGGGCATTCGTCGTCGCGGCGTGGCGGGCCGTGGGGTTTTCCATGGGGTTATTCGGATCCCATTGTTGAGCGTGCTTCACCTCATGGCCAATGGTGGCGATCGCCTGTTGAGGATTTTTATACATGTATGAGTCAGTGTTAAACACAACTCGCCCTGTATTTGGATCGAAGTGGGCATGAACCATATTGCCATTAGCATCCTTTAGGCCAGAACCGAAATCGACCTGTACCGGCCCTACTCCCAATTTATGGCCACATAAATTCGCAATGTATTGTAGGGTTTGCTGTTTATCCGCATCAGAAAGCTGGTTCCAGCCCGATCTTGTCAATGGGCGGATCTCAGAATCACCCGTTAACGCCTCAAGACTATCAATGATCAAAGCCGTATCAACAATACCTTCAACATATTGATCATGATCTGTGCTTGGAACTGGGGTACTAAAAATCGTCGCCCAATCATCCCCAGAATCTCCCGTAATTTGAGAAATTGGAATGACAAATAGCGGATTATCTTTGAGGGTGACAAATTTTCCATCGGGTGTTACATCCCAATTATTGCGATACACTTCCCGCGACCCAATCCATTGATTTACCCGTGGATCGACAGGAACCCAACTATTAGGATTATAAAAAGGTGCATTTGGCATCCCAGGTTGCTTCGGTACGCCTGGCCCTTGGCCCGGTGAAGCTGGAAAATTCTGTCCAGGTGGGATGTTCACATTGCGAACGGGATCATTTCTCGTGCCGCTTCCAGTAATGTTTTGTTGCCACGGTGGATTCTTCGCGTCGGGATAGTCCCGGAAAGGATCTTCTCTCGTGCCCGTGCCGTAGATGCCTTGTTTCCAGGGGGGATTATTGGCATCGGGGTAATCTCGATAGGGGTCATCCGGTGTTCCACTGCCGTAAATACCTGGGGTTTGCGGTGGATTGTTCACATCAGGATAGTCCCGGAAAGGATCTTCTTTTGTACCAGTGCCGTAGATACCTTGTTTCCAGGGGGGATTGTTGGCATCAGGATAATCACGATAGGGATCATCTGGTGTTCCACTGCCGTAGATACCTGGGGTTTGCGGTGGATTGTTTACATCAGGATAATCGCGGAAAGGATCTTCTTTTGTACCCGTACCGTAGATACCTTGCTTCCAGGGGGGATTGTTGGCATCAGGATAGTCGCGAAAAGGATCATCCGGCGTGCCAGTGCCATAGATAACTGTGGGAATTGAAGGTAAATTACCTAAAATCCAGCCTGTCCAGAAACCGCCCGCAGCAGGAAAACCAAGGGTCGCTGTTGTGATAACGCAGGGGCCACTGGCTAACCAGCGATCTAGGCTACCACCTGCTTCTTGCCAACCACAGTCATCGGCGAGAACAGGAATACCATGGGCGACGTAAAACCCTACCAAACTGAGCGATAGCAGTATTAAAGTTTGGGTCGATGGCGGTTGGTTGTTTCTAAAAATGAGAACAAGAGCAATGGCGATCGCCCCGAGGAAAAGTAATTGGGGAATGCCACCAAAAAACCAGAAGCAAATGGCCGCAATGAGATAACCCACCATGAGGCCAGCTAGGAGGGTTTGTAACGTGACCTGGGACAAAGCTGGGGGAGATTGATGGCGAAATAGACGATGGGCATCTTGCCAACCCAACTGAGCCGCAAGGCGCAGGAGATGTTGGGGTTCACAAACGGCGGCCAGGGCAAACAGAGCAATTTGGATGCTCACCAGCAGATTGCCCAAGAAGGTACTAAAGGCGATCGCCACCGCCAGACCCACCCAGGGGAAAGGACTTTGAAATTGACTAGCTTGTTGGCCAACATCCACGCAGATTTGCGGCAGTTGACCGATCCCCTTGAGATAGTTACCCAGGGTGCCTCGAAATAGGTGACCCACCAAAATGCCACTAAATAGCCAAAATAATGTGCCGGGTACAAGCTGATCCGAGATCACCAAGACGGAACCGAGCCAAGGATTTGTGGTCGGATTAAACCCTTCGTTCACACCAACCAATAGGAAAGTATGCACCAGCCACATCACACCACCGACGATAACCCCAACCACGATTTGGCGAGGTAATGCTTGCAGAAAAGCTTTTAAAAGCCAGCCCAGCAATTGCACCAGGGTTTTCGGTGCCTGTTGGCTTTGCCCATTAGAAGAAGCAGCCATGGTTATTGCTCCCCTAAATTGCGTAAATATTGGGCATCGAGTCGCGTAATGCCGTTACGGGTACCGAGCCAGAGATTACCAAATCGATCCTGTACCATTGCCTTTACCTCCTGATCCGCCAGACCATCGGCTTCCGTGAGAATGAGCCATCGTCCCTGGGAATCTAAGCGAGCTAAACCGTTATATTCAGAGCCAAACCACAGCACCCCGGTTTGATCTTGGTAGATGGAGCGGACTTTTTCTCCAGCAAGGCCATCTGCTTTGGTGAAAATTTGGGCGATCGCCCAACCAGTCGTGCGTCGTTCCAGGCGAGCGAGGCCACCACGATCAAAAAGACCCATGCCCACCCAGAGATGCCCTGTATCATCGCTAAATAGGCTTGTAATGTTATTATGGGCCAGCCCATTGGCCGTCGAAAAAAGTTGGCAGGATTTCTTAATACAGTGGCTTAACCCGCCTTTAGGAGCCACCGCCGAGCCAAACCACATTCCCCCCTCGGCATCTTGATGAATGACATTTACCATCCGATCCGGTAGTCCATCCGCCGGGGTTAAAAAGTGCCAATCCTTGTTTTCCTTGACCGCTGCTCCCTCCCAGGTGCCGATCCAAAGTTGACCCGCCCGATCCACATAGAGGGCATTAATTTGACCTTGAAAAAACGGCTTATCGGATTGATAGGGGTGGCACCCTTGGGCATCGACATAATTTAAACCGTTGCCATGGCCAATCCAGAGCACACCGTCGGGATCGATTGCTAGGGCACGGACGAATTGCAACGGGCGATCGCATTGGAGGGGTTCAACGGTATGGGGAGGTTGTAAAGCAATTTGAAAGACCCCTGCCTGACCCCCGGCCCAGAGATGATCACCTTGGATGACGAGGGCAGAAACTTCCTGGGGAGGACGAATAATTTCCCAGCCTGGTTGTTTGGGTTGTCCCTGCCAGCTTTGAAAGAGAGACAAAAGTTCCCAGATAAATAGGCCCAAGGTGCTGACAATTGCGCCAAAAAGCAGGTATTTCCAGAGTTTTAAGCTGTATGGTTCAGGGTATTTCATCGGATTGCAGCTTTCCTCCCTTTAGCCAGAAAATTTTCTCGCTGAGATATTGGGCTTCGGTCGGGTCATGGGTGACATAAAGGGCACAGGCGGCAGTGAGATCGAGATATTCGCGGATGTAATGGAGCAGAGTCTGTTTAAGGGCGAGATCCAGGTTCGTCAGGGGTTCATCGAAAAGGACATAGGGGGGATGGGGCGCTAAAACCCTTGCCAAGGAAGCCCGTTTCGCTTCCCCCCCGGAAAGTTGGTAGGGATAGCGGTGGGCTAAGGAGGCGATCGCCAACCGTTCGAGGAGTTGTTGGATGCGTTGTTTTTTCACCGGGGCTGTGAGGTGGCCCAGACCAAAGGCAATATTTTGGGAGATGGTCATGTGGGGCCAGAGAATCGGCGTTTGAAAGACAAACCCAATGTGGCGTAGGTGGGGGGCGAGGATTTGCGTTGAAGAACTGACCACCTGACCGGCGAGGGAAATGGTACCGCCATCGGGTTGTTCAAGGCCAGCAATTAGGCGTAACAGGGTGGTTTTGCCACTCCCGGATGGCCCTAAAATCGCCACGGTTTGCCCTGGTTCCACTGTCAGAGCTAAATTATCCAGAATTTTAGCTGTCTGATAGGTTTTACTAAGATTTTCGACTTGGATCATGGTCTATCTCCCCCTCGGTAAATGGTGCCCCAACCCCCTTAACCCCCAAGCCATCAGTCCACCAACCCCAAAGGCGATCGCCACCAACACCAGACATAACACCGCCACCGATGCCGCCGCTCCGTAATGCAAGTAGTTATAAATCCGGAGGGTGAGGGTGGAATATCCAGGGGGAATCACGATCAAAGTCGCGCCCAATTCACCGACACTGAGGGCAAAGACCAGACCCGCCGCCGCCAACAACCCCGGTAGGAGCAGTGGTAAACGCAACCAGAGCCAAATCCGCCACCGGGGGCCAACTTCCAAGCGGGTCGCCTCCCAGAGGGGTTGGTTCAATTGCTGTAATTGCGCTAGGAGCACCAAACTGGCGAAGGGGGTAAAGCGAGCGAGGTGGGCTAAAAATGGCATCAATGGTGTGCCGTAAATTTCCAGGGGAAGCGGGCGATTCCACAGATCAATCAGGCCAATCCCCACTAGGGGGGCGGGTAAAGCCAAGGCCCAAATGACTAGCCCCCAAGTCACTCTCCCCCAACGGTCATCACGGTTGAGAAGCTGGGCGATCGCCAAGGCTAGGGGTAAAGCGGCGATCGCCACTGTCAAACCCAGGCCAAGGGTAAAAGTTATTTCTCTGGCAGTAGCTTGGATCGGGGGAAACCACTGGGATTCCTGGGCCGCCATGACCAGCAAATTAACGAAGGGCACCAAAATTTGCAAGGTAAAAAGACCAAGGGCCAGGTGCTGGAGCCAGACGAACCACCAAGGCCAACGGGGGGGAATTTCCCAGAGATTTTCCTGGGGTGAGAGTTGCATCGTTTGCTGGAGGGGCAGTTGCAAGATCAAAATCACCCCCCAGGCGATCGCCAAGAGGGGCACCGCCAACAGAAACGCCCGGGCTGGTTCATTGCTGGTGCTGTATTCCGCGAAAATTTCCAGGGCATAGGTGCCAATGCCAAACAACGAAGGAAGGCTATAGTCCATTAGGCTCAACAGAAAAATCAAGCCAAAACTGGCCACAAAACTCGGTAACGCCAGGGGCAAAATAATTTGTCCCAACACCTGTAGATCCGGCACCAGGAGCCGCGCCGCCTCAATTGCTTCCCGACCCACCGCCGCCAAACCCAACCAGCCCAAACCCACCGCCAAGGGCAAAAACGCCATCACTTCCACCCAACCGCAACTCCACCATCCCTGGAGGGGGATTGTCCCAAAACCAAGGCTGCGTAAACCCCCATTCAACCCCAGACCCAACGCTGACCACCCGAAGGAATGGATATAGCTCGGCACAAATAGGAGCGGCAACAACCCCCACCGCCACCGCCAAGCCCAGGCTGTCTGCCACAGGTAACAGGCAATCAGACCCCCCAATACCGTGCTCACCGTCCCTACGGCGATCGCCAATTGCAGACTATTTCCTAACAGTTGCCAGCGTCGCCCCGTCGGCACCAGTAGAGATAACCAGGCCCCATTCCCTTGGCTTAGTTCAACGATCACACTGGCCATCAAGCTCAATAGTGGCCCAAAGACCACCACCAGAAACCCCCCCAACCCCAGGGTTGTCCATGGATTTAATCTGTGGCGATCGCCTTTCATTAGCGAATAAAAATTTCACTCAGGTCTTGCTTTGACGGTTCTAACTGCCCATAAATGGCATCTAAACCCACCGTCATTCCTTGGATACTCTGTCCTGCCAGACAACCGGACACCGCCGCCCCAGGATATAAAGGCAATTGGCTACCCCCCACGGCCATCAACCGTTGTTCCGTTTCTGGACTGACGAGAAAATCCACCAGTGCTTGCCCCTGGTCAGGATTCGGCCCATCCGCAATTACAGCCACTGTTCCCGTCAAGACAAACGTCCCCATTTCCCCAGGCCCCTGATCCGGAAACACCAGGGCCACCGGTGCCCCCTTTTCCACGGCGCTACAGGCATCATCGGTATCCGTCAGGCCAATGCTCACCTGACCATCGACCACCAGATCCCGCACCACCGAATTTCCATCAACGACCTGGACATTTTTACGTTGGAGATCAGTAAAAAACGCCCGGGCTGGCTCTGGCCCCCAAACTGCATAGAGGGCTGCTGCATGGGTCGCTGTGGTGCCGAAAAAAGGATAGGCGATCGCCATTTCTGACCCAGGCCATTGATCGCTGGTGAGATCGGTTAAAGACTGGGGCGCTTCATCAATTGCTAAACGATCCGTATTAATCAGCAATACCCTTGCCCGTCCGCCCATTCCCGTCCAATAACCTTCGGGATCTCGGTACTGGGGTGGTAGCTTCGCAGCGACTGGCGATTCATAGGGTGCTAAAACTCCCTCTCCTTGCAACAGTAAGATTTGGGCGAATTCTCCACTCCAAAACACATCCGCCTGGGGTCGCTCTTTTTCCCGCAAGAGACGCTGGGTTAAACCCGTGGTTTTTGTCGCCTCCACGTCATAGACTGGCAACACATCAATGCCCGTTGCCGCTGTAAATTCCGTTAAAATTGGTTCTGCATAGGTGCGATCAACAGAGACATAAACGACAACTTTTTGCTGCTGATTTTCGGGTTGACAAGCAATAATTGCTCCAGCAAAAAATGCAGAAAAAACCAATATTTTGCAATACTTTTTAATGGATATCAACACTTCATTAACACCACCAAAAATGAAAGTCTTTTTAATATTTTTAGGCTAGCACCATGTCCAATTTGACAAATTAACTTAGCAACAAATCTCAACCCCAACCCTTAGAAATACTCAATGCCTTTAAAGCAGAGGTAATCTGTCCAGGTACAACTGCTTTACAACCAACAGAGAATCCTGGACAGAAATTATTTTTAATTTTTTGAAACTAGAAGGCAGTGATGTTTAAATTATCGTGATCCACTTGAATGTTGTAGCCTGTTGTTGTGCCCGCATGGGTCGTAAAAGTAAAATTGGGGGATTCGATACTGAGATCTTCAAACCACCAAGTCCGGTCTGTTTTTGCCCCTAGATAGGCCACGCCAATGTCTACCCCTAACCAGGCTTTGACCTTCATGCCGGGGATGATATTCCAATTGGCTTGGTAGGTCGGTTCATAAATCCTGAAAAAAGAATTGTTGTTAAAAACGAGGGGTTGATAGGTTGCCGGAAACTGTTCAACGGTGTGGGTGCCATTGTTGGGGCCAACCACGGGCGGAAACTGGGCCAACATCTCCAGATCTTGACCAACCATATTCAGCTGAGAACCAAGGTGGAAAGTCGCGCCGACGATGCCGTAGTTTAAAGTTCCTCCAGTCACATCAGGGGACCACACTTCGCCGATGGAGAAACTTTGTCCTGGGGCAGGGGGTGTCATGTTGCCACCGGAACTTAGATAGTCCGTTAGGTCTACTCCAATACCTAGCTTTCTATTGTTGCCACAGCTCCACACTTCTAGGTCACACCTAACGCCGACGGTACCTTGAACTTCTGCAACGATTTCCTGTCCGCCAAAGATCTGATCACTGGGGATACCCGCTGCTTGGTAGGTGTTGGCATTGCCATCGATGGGCGTGAGATCAACAGTGGGGGAAAAAGCCGTTAGTTGATTATTCGCCACCTGAATTGTCCGGTCAACGGTTAGATCCAACTGGAGAGGAATCCTTAAACCCAAGCCATAACCAAGGCTGGCATAGGGTTCTGCATAGACACAAACATCACCAAAGAATAAATCGATGCAGTCGCCGATGCGGTGTCGCCATTCCCGCCCACTGCCCCAGGTAAAACCATTCACTAGGTAATGGGTTTCTGTGTGGCGATCGCCACGGGCCAGTTGCGATAAATCCAGTTGGGGGCGGACGAGGGAAAAATTCGGCCGTTGATTATTGTCACGAATTTCCAAGGGTAAATTCCGGTTTAAGGTGATCGACCTTCGGGGAATCGGTTGATAGAGATTGCTGGTTTCGAGAAAGCTAAAGTTCGGTTGTGTAAAGTCAGGATTGGGCTGAACAAAGGGTACATCCAGTAAGGTTCTGTATTGAACCTTGGGCACCATGAGATAGGTTTCTTCGGTAATCCGACCATTGTTGAGGGCCACCTGCAGCAGTTCGTCGTCTGGGAGAGCCCGCAGTTGGCTGAGGGTGTAGCCGTTAATGGGGCTAGTGTTCAGTTGATTGAGCCTACCTCTAATTTCCGTAATTTTGGTGCTGATGTTGTTCTGGGTTGGTGCAGGCTGCTGTAGGGTTCTGGGTTTGGTTTGGCGATTGAAACAAAGAATGCCGAGGTCGGTTAATGCTTCGCCCCGTTGGTCACAGGCAAGGGCACTACCTTGATATTCCAGCCGCTGCAAAATAATCAGCCGATCTGCAAAATCGTAGGCGGCGACGGTGAGCTGGGGATTGGGGTCAATGCCTTGGGTTTTGATGATGTTGGCCAATTGGGGCAGGGCACCGGGGGATTGAAGATAAGGTAAAAAATCAAGGGTCACCCCATCACTGGCCTGGAACTGTAATTCGTGGCGGCGGGCCTGGATATCCTGGAGATTTTGAAACTGGATAGTTCTTAAGGGGGGACGTTCCAGCAGATAGTTATTGAGGACATCCTGGGGGGATTCGCTCAAGCTTTGGGCGATCGCCAAATTATTGATAAACAGTACTGGGCAGGTAACGGCTAATAACTGCAAGCCAATACCTGCCGCTCGATGTTGCTTTTTCATGGAGCCGACCTCCGTCGCGAGAAAGTTCCCCTGCGGGTGAGGGAAACAGCTAAGTCCAGTAGCGCAGACCTGAAGTTATCGTCGAGAAAACCAGCAAACTAAATTTGAGTCAGTACCTAAGCAATTGATAACGCTTAAAATTTTTTCTGGCTCCACATCAATTATAGGGATTAATAATTGCTAAATGAATTAAATATTGAATCCTCTTCACATTATTTTGTGATTTAATCTGGCGTTGCGAACTATTAAATAAAGTTGAATTTTATATTGCCTAAAGAATGAGTTCGTTAAATAAAAAAATCAATGCTTAATCATGTCTCTTAAAGCCTTTTGATACAATATAGATGAAGGGGATTTCCTAAAGAAAAGAAACTATTTTGTTGTTAAAAGCAAAGCTAGATCGGTTAGCTATCGAAAAACTAAAATCTTTCTAAAGAAACTCTTTTCCCTCAACCCCAGGCTATTTATCTGAATGTCATCTCTTACAGGAATTTTGATCAATTAAGGTTAGTTGTGCTTTTTTTGCTGCGTTTGGTTTAACTGCCATGACTACTCCCCATTTTTGTATGCAATGTGGTGCTGCCCTCAACCCAGGCGATCGCTTTTGTGAGGTGTGTGGCAGTGCAACAACGCCAGCTTATCCAGTGGCCCCTCCCCCAAGACCCCAGGCACTCCCACCTAATCGGTCAAACGGGAACTGGATTTTGGGTTTAGGAATTGTCGTAATCACCGGGCTAGGCATCTTCTTCCTGAAGGATCCGGCTCAGTTACTGAAATTTTTAGGGCAACCCGAAGCCAGTACACCCCAAACCCAACCCGTTGGGGAAAATCCACCGCCATCACCCACAACCCAAGCGGCCGTGACCCTCGATGATTTTGTGGGGGCTTGGATTCCGGCAGAAGGAGATCCAGGGGAAGAGACAGACACCCTCGTGCTTTACCGAGAAGGTGACAAAATTGTGGCGGACATTGAAGGCGATCGCCTCGAACTTTCTAATCTCACCAGTCGGACATTATCGGGTTATGTCTGGAGTGTCTATGAAGACGTACCGACGCCCGTGGATGCCGAACTCAACGAAGATAAACAGCGCATTACTTTCACGGTCAGTCCTCCCAATAGCGAGCCAATGGTGGCCGTCGCCCAACGGGTACAACCTGGCTCCAGGAACTCTACCACAGCCCCAATCGCCACACCTTCTACCCCAGAAATTACCGAGGTGATCGCCATTGAACAGGTGGCGAATTTAGCGGCTGTCAGCGAATGGCAAGAATTAGTGCGTACCGTTGCGCCCCAAAATAGCACTCACATCGAAGTCGTCGAACAAACGCCCAGCAATTATTTAGTCCATGTTTATGAAATCGTTAATAATCCCGGTGAACCTAGTCATACTGCGACTTATGGCTGGTACGAAGTGGATCGTCAAACGGGGATGGTCTTCGAAATGTTGCCTTAAAGCTTACCCTGGGGGAGAGTCTTGAATCGTAGTTTGACTAAAATGTTCGAATAAATCGTAGGCTGCACCCCGATAACGCCGGGGAATGGGAATCCGCAGGTTGTAATATTGCATCCCCGCCTGGGAAGGATAGCTCAGTTCAAAACAAAGACAAGGGGCCTGGTTTTCGCTCGCCGGACGGAGGCTCACCTGTTCCAATTGCAAGTCCAACTCTCCCCAATGGACAAAGTTACCGCGAAAATAAATGGCACTACTGGCGATCCACACCTCGCCCAGGCGATGGCGATCGCGTTTAAACCGCAACCAAGGCAAACCATAGGCCAGCAAACTCACCAAGATAATCAGCCCCACCATGACGAGAAACACAATAAAACCTGCCTCCGGATCAAACAGCCAAAAGCCGCCACCGATAAGCAATGCCCAACACGCAACGATGAAGACTAAGGGCAATTTTTCGTCAATTTGTTCTTGACGTTCCCTATCGAGGTACTGGGCCCATTCTTGCGGTTCGTAGGTCCAGTGGGCCAGGAGATTTGTCCCAGCAATTACCCGATCCAGAAGCACCGCATTGCGCCAAAATATCAAGAGCGTGACTAGAGCAGAGATGGCGAGAAACAGAGCGCCGAAAGTAATGGCAAAGCCCCCATCCATCCCATCAAGCTGAATCAGGGCGGGCAAAAACATTAAGGCGATCGCCCCAGCCAAAACAACACCAGCGCTGACCACTACGGGGTAGAGGGGATTGGGAATCGGTTGTGATTTCATTAGGCCGCCTATCAACCCAAAGAAGTTTTGTATTTTTGTAGACCAAAAGTTTTTTTGAATAGAGTATTTTGGCCTGTAACTTAACCCCTGATGCTAATTCTATTCTACTGAAATCTACAGAATGTAGATAAGCTCAAGGGTTTAAGGGATCCAATCGTTGGATGGAGCAACGATGTTATCTACGCTTAAAAAGTTTGTATGTCTGCCAGATTGTCAAGCCTTAACGCAGTAAAATTAACATTGCGTTACAATATGGCCAAGGCGAAAATATCAATACCCCATAAAAATCGAGAATCACAATCCTCGCTACGAGAATTGCAACTGACTCAATATTTACGGCGATCGCCTTTACTGATAGCTACTGGTTTACGTACTCATGTTTCCTAACCTCCTCAATGCCACCCAAGAATACTGGCGCAAACTAGATGCCCTGGAAGCACGGTATCGACAGGGAGAAATTTCGCTACAAGAAGTTGATGCAGAAGTAGCCAGACTAATGCGAGAGTTAGGCGATGAGCGACGCCGCAGCCTACGCAGTTTCAAAAATATGCTGCAAGGGTGGTTTCGTGATCAAAAAGAGCTCGTTTACGGATTGCTCCTAGTTGTCGTTGTTGCCTATGGCTGGGTCATTTCAACGACACAATTATCCTAAAGCGAATCCCGAAGTCCAAAGCGATATTTTGGATCCCATAGATGGCATTTAAAATAGAGTTATGAGTGCCACAAACCATCGGTTGTCTAGATTGATTTTTCTATGCGGCTGTCTATACGTTTTAGCGAGTTGTCATCATAGATTGCCCCAGGAAAACGCGTCCCCAAATTTAAAGCTCTCAGAAACAACCGAAACGTCTTCTAAGGAAATTATTAGGGGGTCAAGCTGATTGGCAAACCCGTCTGCAAAAAATGGGTGCAAAAGCAGAAGATATTTACTACATTAAATTTTATAAAGATGCCGCTGGTCGAATGCATGGCAAAGTGACCAGAGATTATGGGGGCAGCGAGGTGGTTTTTGAACTGGGACTCATTTCCTGGGCACCAGAAACAGTACAGCTTGCAAGGCAAACCAAACAGCAATTTGGTAATGTGATGGGGGCTCACTTTAACATCCATGGTCTACAAAAAAGGACATCCTTGGGAATCCAGAACTTTATGCAGATCCATCGTGGCTTTGCGCTCCATGCCCCTATCTGGGGAGAAGGCCCTCTGCAACATAACGGCTTCATTGATCCCAATGGCCATGGCTGTGTTCGCGTGACAGAACACCAACGTCTCTATGATTTAGCGAAAAGCCTAGAGGGCTATTTGGCCTATGGCCAGGGTCTACCTATTTTGGTCGATTATTCCGTCTTTATCGACACTGACGCGGTTGTACCGTCAACGATCCAATCTCTCTTACCCGCTAATCTGCCAACCTGGTGTGCAATTAATGTTTCCGCAGATGGAGGTCTAGGCCGCGTTCGAGTAGAACCGTCTACCGATTCTATGATTGTCCAAGAACTCGCGCGAGATGCAAAGGTAAGGGTTGAGGAGAAGGTGATGGGTGAAAATGTCAATAATTTAACGGATTGGTATTTTGTTACCTTTACCCTCGGTGGCCCCCAGGCAGGTTATATTCATGCTTCACTGCTTGATTGCACCCGATAGAAGGACAGTTTTCTCAACACTGTATCTTGTGAGGGTGTTGCCATTGGACAATTTTGGAGAAACTATTTACACTTTGGGGCGATCGCCACAGAATGATGCTGCGATGAACTCGAAACGATTTGCGTTGCCTGGATCGACTTAAACAATGAACACCGCCACCAGTTACCAATTTCTCAGAACCTATCTCAAATCCCAGCAAACGCCCCTGTTCGTCTTGGCGATCGCCCTATTGGGGAGCATTGGTTTACAGGTTGTGAACCCACAAATTATTCGCTTTTTCATTGATACGGCAGTGGATGGGGGTTCCCAACGACTTCTTTTGGGGGCCGCCCTGACTTTTATTGGTTTTACGGTGGTGCAACAACTTTTGGCGATCGCCTCTACCTATTACAGTGAAACCATTGCCTGGAAGGTGACAAATCGTCTGCGTCTGAACTTGGTGGAACATTGCCTCAAGCTCGATCTTGATTTCCACCGTCGCTATTCCCCCGGTAGCCTCGTCGAACAAGTCGATGGTGATGTCGAACAACTCTCCCATTTTTTCTCGCAATTTGTGTTGCAAGTGCTGGGCAATGGTCTGTTGGTGGTTGGAATTCTCAGTGTTGTGTGGTGGGAAAACGCTTTAGCTGGGATAAGTCTGAGTTTGTTTTCCCTGGGGGTATTAGGAATTTTAGGTCTTCTGCAACGGGTGGCCATTGGCCCCTGGGGTCAATATCGCCAAGCCAGCGCCGAATTTTATGGCATGGTCGCAGAATACTTAGGGGGATTAGCCGACCTCCAAGCAAATGGGGCGACGGACTATGTGCGCCAACGTTTTTATCGTTTCATTCGTCGGTGGCGACGTACCTATCACCGCGCCCGCTGGACAAGTACCCTCCTTTGGGGCGGTACAGTGGGTTTGTTTACGGGGGGCAATGTTCTCGCTTTGGGTATCGGTACTTACCTTTGGTCACAGCAGGCGATCACCATCGGTACCATTTATCTCCTTTATTACTATGCGTCGCTCCTCCAGGAACCCATTGAGCGGATTCGGGAAGAATTAGAACAATTTCAACAGGCGATCGCCAGTCTCCAGCGCATCCAAACTCTACTGCAACAGCCCCAACCCAAGCCACCCAGCACCATCATTGCCCTATCCAATGCGGCCCCTAGCGTCGAATTCCAGGGGGTTTGGTTCCGTTATTCCACGGGGGATTATGCCCTGCGAGATTTATCGTTTCAGTTACCCCCAGGCCAGGTGCTCGGTCTTTTGGGCCACACCGGGAGCGGTAAAAGTACCCTAATGCGCCTGCTGTTGCGGCTTCACACCATCGAACGGGGCCAAATTTGTCTCGGTGGGGTTGATCTTAACCACCTCTGTGCCCAACAGCTCACCCAACAGATCGGTTTTGTCACCCAGGATGTCCAGCTTTTTCAGGCAACAGTGCGTCAAAATTTAACCTTCTTTAATCCCCACATCGACGATCAAGACATTTTTACTACCCTTGAGGAGTTGGGCCTCGGCCCTTGGTTCGCGAAGTTACCCCAGGGTCTAGACACAGAACTTGGGGCCGATAGCAGCACCCTTTCTGCTGGTGAGGCACAACTCTTGGCCTTGGCAAGGGTATTTCTGCGGGATCCGCGCTTGGTCATTTTAGATGAAGTCTCCTCCCGTCTTGATCCGATGACGGAGAAGCTCTTGGAACGGGCAATTCGACGTTTGTTAAAAGGTCGTACCGGCATTATCATTGCCCATCGTCTCGAAACCGTGGCCCAAGTGGACAAAATTTTGATCCTGAACCAGGGTCAATGTCTCGAATATGGCGATCGCCAAAATCTCGCCGCCAATCCCGATTCCCACTATGCCCGTCTATTGGGCTTGAACCAGACTCTATAGCGGCCCTAAAAAGCATCAGAGCTTTAAATACTTAGGTGGTCAAACGCCTCAGCATTAAACGGGTCATGTAAGCAGAAATGCTGGTCTCAGATATTTCTGCTTAAGGAAAGATGCTTTGTTAGGGAATTTTGGCGATCGCTACCAGGATAAAGTTTGCTGCCATTCCGGGAAATAGCTCTGCAGTGCGGGTTGTAGTTCTCCAAAAGGCAGAGTTGCGTCATTCTGGGAGTCCCATTGCAAATCCGCGTTTATGCAAGCACTACAGAACACTTTCACCAGGGCATAACCTAAGGGGTCGGGCTGCAACTTTTTCATCTGCCAGCCTTGACCTTTTGCTGGCTTGCTAAGGGTGAGGTTAAGCAGACCAAACATTTCCATCAGAAATATATTCTCGAAGCCTGAGTAGTAACTGAGAAAGTCATAGTCTTTTGCCTCTTTAAACGTAACCGATTCTTGTTGAGCTAATTTTGACCAGCTACTGATCAGGCGATCGCCCATGGTCAAGGGGCCTGAACGTTCATTTCCCAGCATTTTGGGATGACTTCGGACGAGCCAAGCTTCCAGTAAGGTGAAATATTTTTCTGTGGCGTTGAGTTTTTGCCATGAAGCATACACATCAGGATTTAAAACCGTCTGTAGCTTCTTGCCCCTAGCATCGATCTTGGCAATGCCGGTAGCCCGCAGCAACAGATAAAGCCCGTGAATATTGGGATAAGACTTCTGCACGGGGCGCTTCAGATCCGAATCAATAGGATGGCTCAAACGGCTATTCAAGTCGATCACAAATTTTGCCGATAGCTGTTTGAGTTTGCTGCTGACAGGAACTCCCTCGCTAATAAAATCTAGTGTGGTCTGAAAGTCCTTCAGAATCGTGCCGGGTTCCGTTGCGCTAATGGCTTGGTTCTGGAGAATATTCTTTTCTTCTGCCGAAAGGGGAGAAAACTCAGTTTCTAAGCTTTCTCGTATCAAGCTGCGCCGCATATTACCCAGGGCTTCACTTGGGGATGCTGAGGACATTGGTTCTACTCCAATTTCCGCTTCTAGCATGGATATTATGTCCTCAATCGCCTCGGGTTCTAATTCTGTCAAGGCTCCCAAAAACCGGGTGACCAGTTCTTCCATATCGATCTGTTCTCCCTCTAGCAACATTGCCTGATCCAGTTCCTCAAGGACAGCCTTTATATCTGCTGGGGTAGATGGAGGTCGTTTTGACAGGTTCTGGTTGTATTCTGCTTGAAATGCCTGTAAACCTTGTTGGGTAGTCATGTCATAGCCAGCTTCCATACCCTGTATCGTGAAGTTTTTGGCCATGCCGCCCCGCTCCGGATCAAACATCCATCGGGGAAATTGGTCTTTGATAGAGTGCAGGTATTTGATAATGGCATTAGCGCTGCGCAACTTATATGCTTTGTGGAGATAAGTCCAAAATGCTATTAGTTCGTCAATGGCATCATCCGTATCCCCAGGATCGAGCAGGGTGAGTTTACGGGGCAAGATATACTCCATTACTTCCTGAGCGTTACCCTTGGTCATTTTCGAGAGGGTATAGCCGCCATAAATGTAAGCCATCTCGATAAATGTGCCCGTCCAGAAGCCTCCTATGGGATGGTTGTCGAGGTACTCTTGCCCAGTTTCAGAGTTAACAAAATTCTGAATTGCTTCAATGATGTAGTCTTCCAGGATAGATTCGGCTGCATCATAGTCCAGATTATCTAGTTGACCAATCAGAAACGTCATGGCAAATACCTTGTATTACAGTTAGACAGTTATGCTTAGTTATAGGCTATCGTGAGTTCC
Organism: Picosynechococcus sp. PCC 7002; assembly: GCF_963860125.1. Lineage (NCBI taxonomy): Bacteria > Bacillati > Cyanobacteriota > Cyanophyceae > Chroococcales > Geminocystaceae > Picosynechococcus > Picosynechococcus sp. PCC 7002. The sequence continues at coordinate 121,393 of NZ_CAWLFA010000007.1, read as the reverse complement.
AGCGTTAAATTGCTGATGGCAACAAATTTTCAGGCGTGCTCCCATGGGGAAATCTCGGAGACGGCAATGAACTGATTTGAAGGTGTTGGTAGGTGCGGCCCGTAGAACAAATAAGGCCGATGAAGACGGAAGATCTGCTGTTTGATCTGAAAATTTACAACTACAGGGCAATTTGTTACCTTACCTAGTGGCTTGATAAATATACGACTCTTCGGCGATCGCCCATGACTTCCCCCAGTGAACTGCCCTTACCTCCCGGAAAATTCGGTTTGCCTGTCATTGGCGAAACCATTGAATTTTTTACAGACCGTAATTTTCAAAAAAAGCGATTGGAGAAGTATGGCGATGTTTTCAAAACCAGTATTTTCACAAAGCCTACGGTAGTAATGGTTGGGGCAGAGGCCAATGAGGTCTTATTCCGCAACGAAAATAAATACGTCAAGGCAACCTGGCCAAAAAGTACCCGGATTCTCCTCGGTGCGGATTCCCTCGCTACCCAGGAAGGCGGTATTCATAGTTCCCGGCGGCGCATTATCTTTCAAGCATTTCAGCCCCGCGCCCTAGAAAGTTATATTCCCACCATCGAAAAAATTACCCAGCGTTATCTCACTCAATGGGAGCAAAAACAGGAATTTGCTTGGTACGACGAACTCCGCAAGTATACGTTTGATGTCGCTAGCACCTTATTTATTGGCAAAGATGGCGGTGCGGAAACGCCTTTAGCGAATCTATTTGAGGAATGGGTTAAAGGATTATTTTCCCTACCGATTAATCTTCCCTGGACGGCCTTCGGTAAGGCGATGAAGTGTCGGCGAAAACTGCTGCGTGAGTTAGAAATGATCATTGGCGATCGCCTGAAAACCTACGATGCCAATGCAGAACCCACCGATGCCCTTGACCTACTGATTCGGGCGAAGGATGAAGACGGTAATTCCCTTTCCATCGATGAACTGAAGGATCAAATTCTGCTGCTATTGTTTGCTGGTCACGAAACCCTTACTTCGTCTCTGGTGTCTTTTGGATTATTGGTCGGACAGCATCGCGACGTTTTTGAAAAAATCCGTGCAGAACAAGACGCCTTGGACATTGGCAATGGGTTAGATATGGCAGTGCTTCAACAGATGACGTATCTGGATCAAGTTTTCAAAGAGGTTTTACGTCTTGTCCCCCCAGTGGGCGGTGGTTTCCGGGAAGTAATCAACACCTTCGAGTACAAAAATTTCCAAATTCCTCAAGGTTGGGCGGTTCAGTATCAAATTGCCCAAACCCATAAGGACGAAGCCTTATATCCTGACCACGAAAAATTTGACCCGGAGCGTTTTTCACCGGAACGTCTGGCAGATAAACAGAAAAAGTTTGGCTTTATTCCCTTCGGCGGCGGTATGCGGGAATGTATTGGCAAAGAGTTTGCCCGTCTAGAAGCAAAAATTTTGGCATCTATGCTTGCCCGTGATTATGACTGGGAGTTATTACCTGACCAAGACCTATCGATGCAAGTGATTCCGACGCCATTGCCGAAAGATGGTTTACAGATACGCTTTTATCGACGGCAAGAATCTTCATCAACAACGGCATAGTGCCATTCTCAATCGAAATGAACGACCAAGACATCATCCCCTAGAGCTAGGTAAACACAGTGGTAAAGCCCGTGTCCGGAGCATGGGTATTACTGTCTTTGGCATCTGGCGTGACTCAACAAGAAATCCTTCACGATTTCCCCCACCTAACAGAACAAAATATTCTTGCTTGTCTTAGCCCTGCTGCTGACCGGGAACAAAGAACGATGACAATTGTGGTACGGAGCTACTTTTGCAAGATCTGACTAGGGCGATCGCCAAGATCTCATCGTCAATCCCGATTTCTACTATGCTCGTTTATTGAGCTTGAACCAGACCCTAGAGCAGCCCTAAAAAAACAAACAATTGAGAATAATTAGTAATTGAGGTAGACTGATTCTGCCTCGGTTTAACTTGTTTATTCTTCATCCTAATGACCATTACCCTTTCTCAAGCAGAATATTGGGATTTGTTTCAGCGCATACCAAACTCCCAGGGAGCTACAGCTAGTTATGCATTTCCCAGCCTATGGGGTCAAGGATTATTGCGAGAATATCATTTGCGAGAAGAATTAGATTTGGCAGTTGAAAATGTTGCTTTAACCGAAACAATTGCCTTAAAACATAACGAACGATTCCATCCCATTGAATATAATTTTGAAACAATTCACCATTCTGGTAAAACTGAACATCGCTATGCTTTATATGGCACTGGTTTAGCACCCGTAGAAACCTATACCCATCATCGGGATACAACTATTTCGAGTATTAATATTCATATGGAAGCACCGTTACTTCGTGCTTGGTCAGGGGATGTAGAAGGGGATTGTCCTTGTCTAAAAAAAATACTGCGATCGCCGGAAGAAAAATATTATGAAGTTTCCCGTAAACAAACCGCAGCGATGCAAATGGTCATCCAACAAATTACCCAATGTCCATTTGAAGGTCTAACCCAGCGATTGTATTTAGAAAGTAAGATTTGGGAGTTGACTGCCCTTATTTTGGAAGATCTCACCCAGGCCGCAACGGCGATTCCTTTTGCCGACTACTCGTTAAAGGCAGATGATCTAGAGCGGATTCACTACGCCGGAAAAATTCTCCAGGAACGGTTGGTAAATCCCCCTTCCCTGATGGAGTTGGCGCGGGAAATTGGGATTAATGATCACAAATTAAAGGTGGGTTTTCGGCAGGTTTTTAAAACGACGGTATTTGGCTATCTCCATGATCAACGAATTGAGCGATCGCGACAACTTTTAGAATCTGGTGAGATGACGGTGACGGGAGCAGCATCGGCGGTCGGGTTTGCAAATCGGGGTCATTTTGCCGCTGCTTTTCGGCGTAAATTTGGCATAAATCCGAGTCTTTATGCCCGCCAAAGAAAACTATAGTAATCAATTTATTAAGGTGTATTGGATGGAATTTTTCGGCCAAATTCTTGTTGTAGTCAGCCTTAAATTCTAGACAAAACCCATGGATTTGCAGCCCGTGATCCCAAAAAACTCCCGCAGGCGATCGCAAAAACTCCGGCTTTGGATCATTTTCGGCGGTGTAAGGCGGAATAATTCAGTACGTTATTAAGAACTTTTTGAAGTAAGTGTTTGTGTTGTGGGAGTGAGTTTATGCACTATTGGTATCGATTATTAGGTTTTACGGGCGGTGTCGCTCTTTTCTGGGCCGCCCAAGAATTGTCCGCTGTGGCGGCATCGCCTCAACCCTCTGACGCAACGGCAGTCTCTGCTCCCATGACACTGACCCAGGCGACGACGATCATCACAGATGTGGCGATCGCCACCGAAGGCGACCAGGTTGAGCTACAGTTCACGGCAACGGCTCCCCTAGAAAATGCCACAGTGATCCAAAGGGCGGCAACAACGGAAATCACGATTCCCAATGCCAATGTGACCCAAGCAGAGGTACTCCAGGAATTTGCGCCGGAATCCGGTTTGGAACAGATTGAAATTCGCAATCAAGCTGACAATAGTGTCCAAATTTTGATCCGCAATGGCGATCGCCAAATCCAAACCCAACTGATTACTACAGCTACAGGTTTGACCCTAAATATTGAACCCGTTCTTGTGAGCACCGACGAAGATAACATTGAAGCCTTTGAACTGGTGGTCACCGATGCGGAACAACCTTACAATCCCCGCAGTGCCACCACCGCCACCGGTTTAGAAACAGACTTACGGGATATTCCCCAATCCGTCGAGGTGATTCCCCAGGCGGTGCTCCAGGATCGTAACGTCACCGAATTAGGCGAAGCCCTCGAAACCAGTGGGAGTATTGTTTCTAGTGGTGGCCGGGGAACCAGTGTTTTTGGGCCTGGTTTTTTGATTCGTGGTTTCGCGGCGGAAGAATCCGTTTTCCTCGATGGTATTGAAACCTTTTCCCTGGCGGCCCTGGATACGAATGATATTGAACGGGTAGAAGTGCTTAAGGGGCCAGCCTCCGTTCTCTTTGGCCAGGGAGATCCCGGTGGGGTAATCAACCTCGTTTCGAAAGAACCCCTCGCAGAACCTTTCTTTGGCATTGATGCAGCCATCGGTAGCTTTGCGAATTATCGGGGCAATCTTGATCTGTCCGATGCCCTCACAGAGAACGGTGCAGCCCGGTATCGTTTGAATTTTAGTTATAGCAATTTCGGCAGTTTCCGGGATTTAGTTGATGGGGAACGGGTGGTGGTCTCGCCTCGATTGAGTTTTGATCTGAGTGAAGCCACTTCCCTGGATGTCTATGGTCAGTATGCCTATACCCGCGAAACCATTGATGAAGGGATTCCTTTTACGGCATCTGGGCCAGTGGATGTACCCCGCAGTCGTTTTGTGGGAGAAGATTTTGGGGAGTTTTCTGAGAAACGATTTAATCTCGGCTATGACCTTAACCACGAGGTCAACGAGAACTTCTCATTAAAACATCAGCTCCAGTTTTTGCAATACCGACCGCGCCGTTATGCACCCCTTTATACCTTTTTTGATGAAACAACTGGCAATGTTGATCGACTGGAATATTTTGCGGGGGGATCTTACCAACGCTTTTTTACGAATATCGAGGCGATCGCCAAGTTTGAAACGGGCGGCATCAAACACCAGGTTTTAGGGGGTGTTGAATATCGCAACACTTTAGAACAGCCGGAGTTTCAGTTTAGTAATGACTACACACCGATTAATGTTTTTGATCCGGTATATACGGGGGTTCCCTATGCGATCGCCCCAGAATTTTTCCGGGATGACACCATCAAAACGGTGGGGGTTTACATCCAAGATCAAATCGAATTTTCGCCCCAATTTAAAGCCCTAGCGGGTCTGCGCTACGATTTTGTGGAGCAGCTCCGGTCAACCCAAGACCTGGGCGGCCCCCGTAATGAATTTTTCCAAAGCGATGAGGCCCTATCCCCTCGTTTGGGTGTGGTGTACCAGCCCATCGAACCTATTTCTCTATATGCTTCCTACAGCAAATCCTTTGAACCAACCTTTGGCACTTCCCGTGATCCTGATGGAATGAATTTTGAGCCGGAACGGGGCCGCCAATGGGAAGTGGGGGTTAAAGCAGACTTAAGCGATCGCCTTAGTTTTACCGCCGCCGCCTTTGATATCCGCAAACAGAATGTCATTGTCCGGGATGGTGCTTTCAATGGCTTCCAGACGGGGGAACAAACCAGTCGCGGTTTAGAGTTTAACCTCAATGGAGCCTTAACCCCTGGTTGGAATGTGACGGCGGCCTACACATTGCTAGATGCCTTTGTCAGCAAAGAAGATATTAACCCTGACATTGAAGGTAACCAGCTACCGAATGTGCCCCAAAATCAGTTTAGCCTCTGGACGACCTACGATATCCAACAGGGAGCCCTAGAGGGTTTGGGCTTTGGTCTGGGCTTTTTCTACGTCGGCGATCGCCCCGGCAACATCGACAATGAATTCACCTTGCCCAGTTATTTCCGCACCGATGCCGCGATCTATTACCGGCGGGACAATTGGCGCGCTCAGTTGAACTTTGAAAATTTGTTTGACACGGAATACTTCACCGCTGCCGATGAATTCCAATTTGCGACTCCCGGTGCGCCCTTTGCGGTGACGGCTAAATTCGCGGTGGATTTTTAAAACATCAATTAGGAGGTTTGGGACATGCAAGGATGGTACTTGGGGCGTAGGATACAAGGTTGGCTAAAACTCTGGCTGATTGGACTGGTAAGCCTTTGCCTGGTGGTGGCCTGTCAACCTTCGCCTCCCCCATCCCAGGACGTAACTGCTGACTGTGTGACGGTGAGCCACAGTGCGGGGGAAACTTGTATCCCCAAAACTTTCGAGCGATTGGTGACGTTAGATTCCGTGTCATTTGAATATGCGATCGCCGCCGATCTCCAACCCGTCGGCACGACCCTGAGCAATTTTCAGACAGCGTTGCCTGCCCTCCAAACCGACGTGGCCAATATTGGTCAAAGCGGCGAACCGAGTTTAGAGGAAATTCTCAAGCTTGACCCAGATTTGTTGGTCGGTTTAGATTTCCACGGGGCGATCTATCCCCAACTCAGTCAAATTGCGCCGACTTTTTTATTGAATTTTGAGCATAGTGGCCTTTGGAAGCCGATCTTTCAGAATTTTGGAGAAGCTCTGGGAAAAACCGATGTGGTCGCCGAAAAACTCGCTGCTTACAACCAGCGTGTCCAAGAGTTACAAAATCGTTTGGGCGATCGCCGCCAGGATCTCCAGATTTCCGTGATCCGTCTTTATCCCGACAGCATCACTATGTATTTACAAGATTCGTTTTGTGGCACGATCCTCCAGGATGTGGGGTTAAGCCGCCCCCCAGCCCAGGCCGTCGATGCCGAAACAGCCCAAGCCCAGTTTGGTAACCCAATCCAAGCCGTCTTAAGCGAAGAGCTACTGTCCGAGGTAGATGGCGATGTGATCTTTGTTTGGACAGGGGAAAATACCGCCACTGCCAACGCTGAAGCCCAGGAAAAATTAGCCGACCTCCAAAAAAATCCCCTCTGGAACCAACTGCAAGCGGTACAAAAAGGGCAAGTCTATCAAGTGCCAAGTTATTGGATTGGGAGTGGGCCGGTGGCTGCAGAGGCAATTTTGGATGATTTATTTACCCACTTAACTGATTTTTTTACAGAAACAACAACGGAAACTACTAAATTATGACTGCCGCTGCTCTCCATCAATTAATTGTCTGTGAAGCCTGCACTTGGCCAACCGCTGCAATCGATCACCCCACAGACGAAAATGCAAACTGCTTGACTGGGGCCGATCTTTTGGCCGCACTTCAAGCACTGCATCAACGGTGGCCTTACCGGGATCAACTCAGTCTCAAAACCACCAGTTGCCTGTGTATCTGTGATAACCCCTGTGCGATCGCCTTTGTGGGGCGACAGAAACCCAGTTTTCTCTTTGGCGATCTCGATCCAGAAACCACAGCGGCAGATCTCCTCACTGCAGCGGCGTTGTATGTCGAAAGCGAAGATGGTATGGTGCCTCTCTATCAACTCCCTAAATCCTTGCGACCCCACCGGATCGCCCGCCTTCCTCCGGCTCCCTAAAGTTTTTAACCTCAAATCAGACAAATCATGGCGAATTCCATCTGGCGCATTCTTTGGCATTTAATTGGCTATGCCCAACGGTTGTATTGGCTGGATGCGGCGCTTTGGTTTTTGATGGCTGCTTTGGGGGCGTTACCGGGGATTTTTATTCGGAATTTTTTTGACCAACTCACGGGGCGATCGCCTGCTAATTATTCTCCTTGGCTCTGGATTAGTTTGGTATTAGCGACGGGCCTAGCGCGGGTGGTGGCGATTTTTGCCGGACGACTGACCAAAACCGAACATCGTTTTCTCATTAGTACCCTACTGCGCCACAATCTTTTGCAAGCTCTCCTCCAACGTCCGGCGGCCACCCTTACCCAAACCAATGCCCAGGGTCAAACTCACTCCATCGGCAGCGTGGTCAACCACTTCCGGGAAGATGTCTTGCAATTAGAGGATCTCGTCGTTGGTACAAATGAAATTATGGCCGCTGGGATTACGGCGATCGCCGCCTTGGGTTTGTTACTCACGGTCAATGTATCGATTACCTTATTTCTCTTTTTGCCCCTCGCCATCATTATTGCCCTGGTGCAATGGTCAGAACGCCGTCTCAAACGCTATCGTCAGGCCAGTCGCCAGGCCACCCAACGGGTTACCGCTTTAATTAACGAACTGTTTACTGCCGTGCAAGCGGTCAAGGTGACGGGCTCAGAAACTTATGTTTTAGCAGAACTCCGCAGCCGGGGCGATCGCCGCCAAAAATTGATGGTTCAAGATCGCGTTTTTACCGCCTTACTGGAAGCAGGCTTTGCACAAATGACTAATTTTGGCACGGGTTTAGTTCTCCTCCTAACTGCACCCAAATTAAGCCAAGGTTTAACGGTGGGTGATTTTGCCCTGTTTGTGTATTACTTAAACCTGATTACCCATTTCTTTAGTTTTCTAGGGAGTTTCCTTGCTTCCGCGAAACAAAGCGACGTATCCTGCCAGCGGATGGGCGAGATCCTCGATGCGCCCCCGGCTCCCCCCGATATTCACCCCCTGACTCTTGCCGCCCCCCTTTATCTTCCTTCTCCCCTAAAGGCAGCTCCCCCGCTACCACCTGCCCAGCATTGTTCCCAGATTTCTCCCCTCAAAACGCTACGGATCGAAGGTTTGACCTACTATTACCCAGATCAACGGCGGGGCATTGAGGATATCAGTTTTACTCTCTGCCAGGGCAGTTTAACGGTGATTACGGGGCCAATTGGTGCGGGTAAAACAACCTTATTGCAAGTCTTTTTGGGGCTATTGCCCTGTGAGCGGGGGGCCTGGTTTTGGAATGGACAGGCGATCGCCAATCCCCAGCATTGGCTGATTCCGCCCCAGGTGGCCTATTTGCCACAAATCCCCCAATTGTTTAGCTCCTCCCTGGGGGAAAATATTTGCCTTAATTGGCCCAGCACTGCCGCCGAATTGGAGTGGGCGATCGCCACTGCTAGCTTAGACACTGATCTCAAAACTTTCCCAGAAGGTTTAGCAACCCCCATCGGCACCAGGGGGTTACGCCTCTCCGGAGGGCAAAAACAACGGGTGGCGATCGCCCGGATGCTCCTCCGTCAACCCCAACTTCTGATCTGTGACGACCTTTCTAGCGCCTTGGATATCGAAACAGAACAACGGCTTTGGCGGCGTCTTCTCAGCACCAAAGGCCATTCCCAAGAGGCTAAATCTTCTCAAACGTATCTGATTGTTTCCCATCGACCCCAGATCCTCGCCCAGGCTGATCAAATCCTTTATCTTCAGGCAGGACGGCTGGAAAAAATAATCACCCAAACTTAGGCCTTATCAGGAGAAATTGCTACCCTTGCCTCGAAATTTACCTTGAGAATTAATCTGGTGTTCAAAGTCAACGACCATTCGCCTAAACCTATCAAGCGAGAATTAGGGAGTGGTGTATTTCTTATTAATATAAATGTGCAAAATACATGCTAGACTTTTTCATTAACTAAAATCGAAGCTTAAGCAACAAACAACATCAAAGACTTAACTATGGCTATCCGGCTGTCATTAAACGAAGAAACAAACTGGTTTGTGCCGGGTAGCCCAGATAATCCAGCTCTGCTCCATGGGGATCCTTCAGATCGAGTTTGGGTTTGTCCCTCGGCTTTAGGACGGGGATATAGGCAAGAGATTCCGCTACAGGAAGATCTGAGTCTTTGGGTACTAGACTATACCCTTGAGCAAGATGTCATTATCGATGGGATAGAAGATCGAGATTGTTTAGAATTTGAATTTCAGTTGAGCGGTTCCCAAGCAGGCTATAGTTTTTTTCTACCTTATTTTGGGTTTAACAGTCTCTACATCAAGCCCGCTGGTCAACGGTTTTTTAAAGTAGAACTGTTTTTTCGGCAACCAACCCTCAACGCTTACTTTCAAGCCTGTTTAGACCATTTATCTAGCCGGAGTCAAAAGGTTGCAGAGCAATTACTCCAAGCTATTTATCAATTACAAACCAATGTCTCAACCGTTGGCCATAAACGACATCTGTACCCCAGGGCAACACAGGGCGATCGCTGCTTGCCAGTGCGGCTAGAAGAAGTTTTGCAAGATAGTTTATATACCGATGCAATGGTCTTAGATTATGCTGCCCAGGCACCAATTACAGCAGCAATGCAGGAGACCCTTGGATATATTCTAAGTTGTCCTTACCACGGTGCAAATCGCCGTCGTTATCTACAAGAACAGGCCTTCACCTTGGTCTCTCTCTATCTCCAGGCGATCGCCGCCTATGCCCGCCTCGAAAAGCAATTTGACTATATCCATGAATCTGCTGCCATTCTCAGGAAAGAACTGTCAAATCCTCCTTCTATTGAAGCCCTTGCTCGCCAGGTAGGGACAAATCGCCTCAAACTGAACCAAGGGTTCCATCAAATGTATGGCACTACCCCCTTTCGCTACCTACGGGATTGTCGGGTGAGGCAGGCCCGTAAATTGCTGATGACCACGGAACTATCGGTTAGTGATGTCGCCTGTCAGGTCGGCTATGGCAGTCCCAGTCGTTTTACCACAGCCTTTCGCCAGCAATTTGGCCTCAACCCCAAAGCCTTTCAGTTGCAAGCTTGGCAATTAGCAAGCTAATCCTGACATACATGCCAAAAAAAAATGCGTTTAGGGCGAAAAATATCTAGGCAAGGATTAGTCCTTCTTCTATCTTTATTGAGAATATTTTGTTCCAAGCTCAATCAATGGGCTGTCGTAATTTACGAATCCGCGTAGTCAATAAAGGAGTTGCAGGGAAAGCCTGTAATCGAAGGTCGTGAGGAATCAAATGAATAATCATCTATGTCATTGGAGTGCGTTAACCATTCTAGGAGTAACAGGAATTGCAATCCTGAACGCCGCGCCTGTCATAGCCGAGACCCAGGATTTTGAGGTGCTGCCACCCACTATCGAAATAAGCTCAGAAAATGCTGATGTGCTTACCGATGTGCAAGTTCAGGCTACAGAAAGCGGACTGGTGATCACGTTTGAGACGACGGCAGAAGCATTACCAGCCGTAACAACGACAACGGTCGGCGATCGCCTAATTATCGAGATTCCTGATGTGATCCTGAGTTTGCCAGGAGAAAATATCGTTGAGGTGCTTCAACCAACGGCAGAGATTGAATCTGTGCAGATATCTCCAGGAGAAAATGGTGGTGGACAACTTATCATTACGGGTCTAACAGCGCCGCCGATGGTAGCACCACGATTAGAGGGCAAACAACTTATTCTTGAGGTTACGCCGGATGAATCAATTGCGGAAAATTTAGAGCTTGTGGTCACGGCAGATAGGACGGCGAATAGCTACACTGTCAGTGAAGCGACAACAGCAACCCGTACTGATACTCCCCTCGCAGAAATTCCCCAATCAATTCAGGTGATTCCCAAAGCTATTTTGGCAGATCAAGGGGTAAGTAGCCTCGATGATGCCTTGCGCAATGCCAGTGGTGTTCTACAAAATTCGGCGGATGCGCGGGGACAACGGTTCGTGGTGCGAGGTTTTGATAGTGCTTCGGTATTATGGGATGGTTTTCGGCCGACCTTCGGCTTCAGTGGCAACATTGGTTATCCTGAGCTGGCAAATATCGAACAAGTTGAGGTATTGAAGGGGCCAGCCGCAATTCTCTATGGGGTCTCGGAGCCGGGTGGGGTCATTAACCTAGTCAGTGAAAAACCTCTGTCTGAACCGGTCTATGAGGCAACTCTGGAGCTGGGTAATCGAAATCAGGTTGCGGTGGGGGTGGATCTGTCAGGCCCCTTAAATGAGGATGGTAACTTGCTCTACCGCCTAAATGCCCTCTACCGGAACAGCGATTACTATCGAAATTTTAATGTTGATCTAGAACGGACTTTTATCGCCCCAACACTGACTTGGCAGATTGGCGATCGCACGGATTTAGATCTGTTTGTGGAATATTCCGCTGACCAGCGGCCCTATGATACAGGCCTGGTGGCAATTGGGGATAGCGTGGCAGACATCCCCTTTGATCGAAACTTGAGTCAGCTTGATGATATTAACGAAGCGACCTACTGGCGCACAGGGTATGAGTTTGAGCACCGCTTTAGTGACAACTGGAAAGTGCGGAATGGGTTTAACTACATTGCCTACAACACCATTTTTGAGTCTTCATTTACGTTAGGCTTTGATCCCACCACTGGCGATCTAGACCGGAGCTATATTCAACTGGATCAACCCAGTAGTACCTACGCTGTGCAAACGAATGTCGTTGGGGAATTTTCCACAGGAGCAGTTGACCATACGGTACTGATGGGCGTGGATTATATTCATCGAAATCAGTTAGGGAACAAACTGCGTGGTTTTGGGCCAGATTCATACTTTACTCAAAATATTTTTAATCCAGTTTATGGCGTAGTGCCACAGCCAGATTTTGAGACCCAACCCATTATTCGTTTTGGAGATACTTATATTAATGCGGTTGGTATTTATCTTCAGGATCAGATGGATATTGGCGATCGCCTCCATATTTTGGCAGGGCTACGCTATGACACCGTTTCCCAACGTGTTGTGAATCCTACCTCACTCACTGAAACAACTCAGAATGATGATGCTTTTGTGCCTCGCCTAGGAGTGGTTTACCGTCCTATTGAACCGATTTCTCTCTATACCAGTTATAGTCAGTCTTTTGCGCCTAACAGTGGCACAAATGTCGATGGGGATACATTACCGCCCGAAGTGGGAGAGCAGTTTGAAGTTGGGGTGCGGGCCGAGGCACTAGAAGGAGCCTTAGTTGCTAATTTGGCCTATTTTGATATCCGTAAAAATAATGTTGCCACCTCGGATCCGGACAATATTGGTTTTTCGATCAACGCAGGTCAGCAACGTAGCCAAGGGATTGAACTGGATGTGATGGGGGAAATTCTCCCCGGCTGGAAAATCGTGGCGAACTATGCTTATACCGACGCCCGGGTGACGGCGAACAATGATGGTCAAGCGGGAAATCGTCTGATCAATTCCCCTTACCATAGCGCTAATCTTTGGACGACCTACGAGTTGCAAACGGGGTCGCTTAAGGGGCTGAGTTTTGGAGTCGGCGTGAACTATGTGGGCGATCGCTTCGGGGATCTCAACAACAGCTTTAGCCTAGGGGATTATTTCCTCACTAATGCGGCGATCGCCTACCGACAGGACAACTGGCGGGCGGCTTTAAATTTCCGCAATCTCTTTGATGTCGAGCACATCACAGGCACCCGCAATAATCGCTTTGAAGTGTATCCTGGCGAAGGCTTTACGGTTCTGGGTACCCTCGCGGTTGAGTTCTAAAAACATTTTTGGTAGATTTTATTCGCGCTGGGGGCGCAACAATCGATTTATGCTGCGATTTTTTCAATTACCCTATTGGCTGCTGAGTGTGTGCGGCTTCTTAATTGTGATTTTGCTGGGGGCTTGTGCTGGCGAAATGCCGGAGACTCCCGTTGCTACCGATTGTCGGGAAGTACCCCATCTGATGGGCTCCACAACGGTCTGTGGTACACCGCAAAAAGTAGTGGTACTGGGGGACCATTCGCTCGATTTGTTGCTTTCCCTGGGACGTCAACCAGCGGGACTTGGGAGTGTCAATGCCTTTGCTCACCTAGAAACCTTTGATAACCCTGAGGCCCAGATCCCCTACCTTGGCCAATTTGTAACGACTCAGCCCGTTAATGTTGGTGATTCTAGTCAACCCTCCCTAGAAGTCTTGACCCGGTTAAAACCGGATCTCATCGTTGGCGAAGGGGGGCGTAATCAGGACAACTATAAACTGCTTTCCCAAATTGCGCCGACGTTGCTCTGGGATATTCGCACCAAGGAAGGACAGTGGCAAAAAAATATCCAAGCCTTGGCCTTAGCCCTTGGCAGTCCAGAAAAAGAGACAGCGGCGATCGCCCGTTATGATGACCTCGTTGCCGAAGCCCGTAGTGATCTAAGTGTCGCCATCGAAGCCGCACCCAAAGCCCTGCTCCTGGGTGCTAGTCGTCTTAACAGTGGTGAAATTATTGCGATTACTCCAAAAAGCTACCTTGGTGAATTGATGGAAAGTTTGGGCTTTCAAGTGATTGCGCCGCCTACGACCCTGAACTATGCACCTCTTTCCCTGGAAGTGTTACCGACAATGGATGAAGCAGACCGTATTTTTGTTTTGGGCTATGATGTGGGCAATAACCAAGATATCTCAACAGCCAATACCGATGAATTATTGGCGGCACAGACGGCAGGCATTGAGAAAGATTGGGCAGAGAATGCGATCGCCCAAGCCCTACCTGCCAGCCAAGCAGATCAAGTTTATTTCGCAACTTACTGGATGTGGAATGGTCTCAATGGACCCCTCGGCACAGAACTGATCCTAGAAGAGTTACGTCAATTTTTGTTGGCTCAGTAGTTGTTTTGATTATTGGTCTTTTTCTTCCGGCGATCGCTACTTGCCAATAGACCAGATCGTTAATTAGAAACTTAGGGACCATGATTTACGCAATTTATTGCAAGTATATAGCAATAAATATTCATCTCCTGTATAATCTTGGGCAAGAGTTACTATTTACGCGAGCTATTGCTGATTAATGGCTATTGTTATTTCACTAGATCAATATTGGGAATTAATGCAAGAAGCAGCAGTCCTGCAGCATTCAATTAATAGTAACTTTGAAAAAAGCTGGCAATATAGTTTTCAATTGGGTCATGGCATCGAGAAAGAAATTTGGATTAATCCCCACATTTCCCTCTCAATTACGAACTACCGTTCCAAAAATGCTCTGGTACTCAAATTGCCAGAACGAAAGCATTGTTTAGAATTTTGTTTTTATCTGCAAGGTAGTTGTCAAATTTCATCATTAGGCGAAATCAAGGCAGGAGAAAGTTTTGTCTTTAGCGGTGGAATTGCTCCCCAAGACTGCCTGCAACATCCAGAACGGGAGAAACGATTAATCATTAGCATTCATATGGGCGTGGATTATTTTAATCGATTAATCTCTCCTTTTTTGTCAACCAAAAATTCAATTGCATACCGACTAAGCTCACCCACAGAAGATTGGGTTTACCGAAAATCTTTGCCTATTAATCCAATCATTCAACTGGTGCTTCAGCAAATTCTTAACTGTCAATATCAAGGCGTAACAAAACAACTCTATTTAGAAGGGAAAATTTTAGAATTAATTTCGCTGCAAATTGATCAACTTGATCAAACCCATAGAAAATCTTCTCCCAAGTTACCCAATAAGGACATTGACTGTATTTATGAAGCGAGTGAAATTCTCCTGCAACGATTATCGACGCCCCCTTCCCTGACAGAGCTCGCAAAATTAGTCGGCATCAATGACCGCAAACTGAAGCAAGGCTTTCGCGAAGTCTTTGGCACTACAGTATTTGGATATTTGCGCGATCGCCGTCTTGAGCAAGCACAAGAATTACTTTTGAGCGGACAAATGCAAGTTAAAGACGCCGCAAAGACCGTGGGTTATGCCAGTCCTACTTCCTTTAATACCGCTTTCCGCAAAAAATTTGGAATTGCACCAAGCTTATACTGCACCCAAAAACAAATTTAGTCCGCCTCAAAGAGGTTAAGGGTCCGTTTCAAAGAGGTCAACCCCTCCAAAATTACCTTTTCACCCTGTAGGCTTATTGAATCTCTTTAGCAACAGTTGCTTGGGGATATTTCCCAAGATCACGATTGGGCAATTTAGTTTTGTGTGAGGACAGACATGAAAAGAACTTTACTGAGCCATATGCTTGTGGCTGGAATCGCTCCAGTCGTTGCCACTGCACCTGTTTTTGCCCAGGTGAACACCGTCATTGATATTCGAGTTTTGACAACGGATTTCGGACTAGAAGTTATTTTAGATACTTCAGATAATGTCCCCTTAGAAGCTGCCATTGTAAAAGAAGGCAATAGTATTATTGCGACTATTCCCAATGCTCAATTATCGAGAAGTACATTTCGTGAAGTTGATCCTATTCTGGGAATAACGGAAATAACAGCTCTCAATCTCGATCCCAACACCCTTCAAGTAACGATTACCGGAGACACAAACGCGCCTCAAGCCGAGATTGTCCAAAGTCCCCAAGGGTTAAGCCTCAATGTGGTGACTGCCATGGCAGAAACTGAAGACTTAGAGGTCATTGAGTTAGTGGTCACTGCCACCCGGACAGAGGAAGACCCCCTTGATATTCCCCGCTCAATTACGGTTATTAATCGCCAACAGATCGAAGCACAAAGTGCTGTGAGTAACAACACTGCTGATATTATCTCTCGCTTCGTGCCTGGCCTGGGCGCTCCTAACCTATCAAATCGTGCCAACGCACAAACCCTACGAGGCCGGGATTTTTCTGTTTTAATTGACGGCATTCCCCAACGCTCCAATCGTAGCCCGAATATTCAATTGGAGTATATTGACCCCGATCAGATCGAACGCATTGAGGTGGTCAGTGGCCCCACAGCCATTTATGGTGCAGAAGCCCTAGGGGGGTGATTAATATCATTACCCGTCGGCCCCAAGAAGAACAGTTTCTTTCTACAGCTGAAGTTGGATTTAATAATCTTGCCTTTGGCGAAGAAGAAAGTGTTGGTACAGATTTACGCTATGGCATTTCCGGCAAGGAAGGCAATGTTGACTATCGGCTCTCCCTAAGTCGGACAACAACGGGAGATTTTTACGATGCAGAAGGAGATTTAATTCCGACGGATAACCGTACTCTGGATAACACAGAGAGTCTTGGTCTTTTGGCGAAGTTGGGGATAGATATTGATGAAGCGCAACGGTTGGAATTTAACTTTACCTATAATTCCGATGATCGCGACATTGAAATTCTCCCTGTTCCCAACAGTGACCCCAATGGCAAAACCCTCGCAACCCGCCGCACTATTGGTTTTTCAGGTGCTACGGATCCTGAAATTCGGAGTTTAAGCACCTATCTCACCTACACCCACGACAATCTTTTTTTAGATAGCCAAGTTGATGTTCAGGCCTATTATCGTAATAGCTTCCAGAGTGGCATTCCCAGTGACGCAAGAAATGATTTCTTCTTTGATGCCATTGTTTTAACTCGGGCCGAGGAAGAGGCATTTGGTGGACAACTGCAAATTGATACTCCTCTAGCAGAGAATGCCAATTTATTGTGGGGAGCTGATTTTGAATTTCAGAAAAACGGCGCTAGCGTTACGGAAGAAGCAGATCCTGTTGCATTTGATCAAGACGGCATTTTTCGCACGATTAATTAATGAATATGACAACCTCGCTCCGGCCTACGATCTTGATAACTTAGGTCTGTTTGGACAGTTGCAATGGGATGTCACCGATAAATTTTTGTTGAGTGGTGGGATACGCTATGACCGTTTTGGGTTCAGCGTTGATGACTATGTAACCTTCTATGATGATGATTTTAATCGCTTTTTTGATCCGGGCTTTGATGAGGCTGAAGCGACTATCGAGGGAGGAGAGCGCACCTTTGATTCAACGGTTTTCAATGTTGGGACTGTATATCAAATGACGCCTGAGTTGAGTGCCTTTGCCAACTTTTCCCAAGGTTTTTCTGTGCCTCGCTTTTTAAGTTTTTTGGGCTTTCCGCCTACGCCTTCTACTTTTACTATTGATGGCTCTATCGATGATCTACAACCCCAGAAAGTTAATCAGTATGAACTGGGCTTTCGTGGTCGTTGGGATACGGTGCAGTTTTCTCTCGCTGGTTTTTACAATACTTCGGATTTGGGTGCCAGATTAGTGGAAAACGACCGAGGTATTCTCACGCTACAACGGGCTCCAGAGAGAATCTACGGAGTAGAAGCGAGTGTAGACTGGCAACCGAGCGATCGCTGGCAACTTGGGGCCGTCGTTGGTTGGAACGAGGGGGAATCTGACCCCAATGACGATGGTGATTTCCAAGCTCTCAATAGTTTCAGCATTCAACCACTCAAACTAACCGCCTATGTGCAACATGAAACTTTGCCAGGCTGGAATAATCGTCTGCAACTGTTATATGTCGGTGATCGCGATCGCGCCTCTGAAACCCTTGATGATCGTGGTAGACCGGTCGATCCTAAGGCAATTGAAGGTTATGTTGTCGTGGACTATATCAGCAGTGTGAGTCTCGGCGGCGGCACCCTACAAATCGGTGTCCAAAATCTATTTGATCATCAATATTCTTCTGTCTACTCACAGGCTCTAAGAGCATCTAACTTAGCTGAATCCGGGAGAACTCTCACGGCAAGTTATCGCCTGAGTTGGTAATGGGTAGAACAAAGAAAATGTTCTAATTTTGGTGGATAAGGCTGCATGTTCAAACCAAGGCGATTCATTATTTTCACACTTTTAACCTTCTGGTTCATTACTAGTTGCACTGGCGATCGCTCAGTTGAGACCAATCTGCGCCCAGACTGTCATCTGATGCAACACGCCCTGGGAGAAACCTGCGTTCCCCTAGAGCCTCAGCGGATTGTAACCTTAGGAGGAACAACCCTAGAATCTGCCTTGGCCATGGACATCCAGCCCCTAGCTGCCCAAACGGATGTCCTACTACACCTAGAAACACAGCTAGCAGACATCGAAATTCTCGGTTGGCCCCTCAACTTAGAAAAGATTGTCGCCCTGAAGCCTGATCTGATTATCGGGTTGGCCGATGGCCAAGAACAAACGACCTATGACTTACTGAGCCAAATTGCCCCCACGGTTCTCGCCAACAATCAAAATAGTGGCCATTGGCAAGAAATTGTTCGGTTTATTGGGTGAGGTCTTCCAGGAACCCGAAATGGCGAACCGGGTCATCACAGATTATCAAGGGCAGATTACCAATCTAAAACAACAACTAGGTAAGCAACGTTCAGAAATAGAAGTATCAGTAATCCGTCTCTATCCAGACAAAATTAGCGTTTATCTCAAAGATTCGTTTATTGGCCAAATTTTGGCAGATATTGGTTTGGGGCGACCTGCAGCCCAAAATTTAGATCAAAACCAAGCCTTAGCCATCGTAGGAAACCCAATTCAGATGTCTCTTAGTCAAGAACGCTTACAAGATGCCGATGGGGATATTATTTTTGTCGTAGTTTATGATTACCAGCCTCGCATTGAAAAAGAGTCCCAAGCGCAGCTCAAAAAATTAGCAGATACTCCACTCTGGTCTCGTTTAGGAGCAGTCAAACAAGATCAAGTCTATCTGGTAGGCGGTCATTGGCTTGTTAGTGGCCCCCTTGCTGCCCAGGCAGTCATTGATGACTTATTATCTTTGGAATTTCTTGAAAACTAACTCGTACCAAACCTTGACCCACGGAAGGAGACTTAAGCAGTATCAGAAATTATGCTTTTGCTCTCTAGAATGTTTCTCTTTGAGAAAGGGAGGCATTATTTTGTCTGGTAATGTCTTGCAGTTGTAGCAGGTTAGGAAACTTTTTGGAAAGTCTCCAGGTATGGAATCACTTAAAGTTATCCAAAAATCTAGTACGTAAGACATAATTTGTAAGAATTGCCGTATTTTTGCCAGAAATTTACCAATAAACCCATTAACAATTGATTTTCGCTTTATTTTTCTAAAGCATCCTTGAATAACTTTATTTTGTTGAAGAATTTTTATTGAAATAAATTCTTATTACTGATAAGCTGTAGATTGCTTTACAGTAACTTTGCAACTGATGGTAAGGAAAGCCCCATGAGTATGTCTGACCTTTGTCAGCAAGAGCGGCAAAATGAACAAGAAGTCCTGAAAAAATGGTTGGCCTGCGGGTTGACAGGCTCTGTTGTCCTCCACGCAGGGGCTTTGTTAGGGTTGCGCTGGTTACCCCCGGTAGAAACGGTCTCTACGGAACAACCGCCCTTAGAATTTATCGTCACTGAAACGCCGCCTGTTGAAGAGCCGGAAGTCACGGAAGAAACACCTCCAGAACCCCTGGACACTCTGCCAACATCTGCGGCAACTCCGAGTGTGCCTGCTCCAAGTGCAGTGACCAATAGCCCTGTGCCAATCCCCCAGCCAACGGTAACGGCTGCGGCTCCTACAGTTCGCCCCCAGGAAGCACCGCCAGAACCCCAAGTTCAGGAAACGACCTCTGAGCCAGAACCCCAGGAATCTGCGTCCGAACCGGAATCTCAGGTGTCCGAGAATGCCCCTGCTCCCCTATCGCCTGAAAATTCAAACCCATTGCGGGGTCAACTACAGGCCGCCGCATCAGGAGCCGAGCGCAATGCCACCACAAAGCCTGGGAGCACGGCAACCGGAGCGAACCGTTCTAAGCCAACAAGTCCTGGTGTTTCCTCCGCCCCCCTTAGTGCAGCCAATAATGCAGGTCTCCGTGGCAGCCTGCAGAACGAAAATCGCCAAGGTAATCCCAACACAAACAGTAGCGGTAGGCCCGGCAATCAAACAGCAGCTCAACGGTCTGCTCCAACTCGCCCAAGCAATAATCCTCCTGCGGCCCCTGTCGCATCTGGAGCCGGTTGTTCTGCCCCCAGCCAACCGCAGTTTCCTGCTTCCCTTGCCTCTAGGGGAATTGAGGCAAGACCTGTGGTTGAGGTGATTACAAGTACAAATGGCAGTGTGGCCCAAGCAAGAATCCTGCGCTCTAGTAATTACTCAGCCCTTGATCAGGCGGCCCTCTCCGCTGCCCGGGGCATTCGTTGTCCCAGTGGTGAACAGCGGCGGGTACGTTTAGCGATTAACTTTGCGCAACCGGGCACTGACTTTGAACGGGAGGCTAAACAGCGCCAAACGGAAGCAGAGGAGCAACGCCAAGCTGAACTGGAACGGCAGCGACAAGCCGAGGCCGAACGTCAACGCCAGGCGGAATTAGCGCGCCAACAACAAGAACAACAGGAAAATCAAGCCCAAGAACAGCAAGCCGCTCAAGAACAACAGGCCGAAGCTGAACAACAACGTCAAGAACAGAATCAAGCAGCCCAAGAACAACAACGCCAGGCGGAAGCCGAGCAACAAAGACAGGCCGAGGCCGAACGACAGCAACAAGCAGAAGCGGAAAGGCAGAGACAGGCGGAAGCTGAGCGCCAACGTCAGGCAGAATTGGAGCGTCAAAGACAAGCTGAACAGGAAAGACAACGCCAGGCTGAGCTTGAGCGTCAGAGACAGGCGGAAGCTGAACGTCAACGCCAAGTCGAACTAGAACGGCAGCGTCAACAGCAACAACAGCAACAACAGCAACAGGCGGTACCCACATCGGAAACGGGTGGTTAGGTCTGATTGGTTCGTATGTTTTGAGTCATTACTTTATTTGAATATTTGAAGATTGCAATTAGATTATGGTCATTTACAAGACATTTTTTTCTTTGGGTTTAGCAGCTTTAGGCACTCTCTTTACAGGGGCGATCGCCAGTGCAGTGACTATCTCTTTACCGAATGGGGGCCAATGCGAGGGGGAACTGGTGGAAGGTCAACTTCAGGGCCAGGTCACTTGTGAATATGGCAACGGCGATCGCTACGAAGGCGAATTTGAAGCAGGACAACCCCACGGCCAAGGCACTTTTACCACTACCGATGGCGGCAGCTATACTGGCGAATTTGTTGCCGGGGTACCCAGCGGTGAGGGGACTTTCACCTACCAAAATGGCGATCGCTGTACGGGTACAGTTGTAGAGGGAAATCTCACGGGGCCTGGTTCCTGTGAATATAGCAATGGCGATCGCTATGAAGGCGAGCTAAAAAACGATCTCCCAGATGGGGAAGGAACATTTACCTTTAGTGATGGCAGCCAGTACACCGGAGCAGTGGCCCTCGGCGCAATTACCGGCCAAGGGGTTTATACCCTCGCCAATGGCAATGAATATGCTGGCGAATTTGTGGGTGGTAACTTTGTGGGCCAAGGCACTTTTACTTACCAAAATGGCGATCGCTGCGAAGGGGAGTTTGCCGATAATCTGCTCAACGGCCAAGGGGTCTGTGAATATGCCGATGGCGATCGCTACGAAGGCAATTTTCAAAATGATCTTTACCAAGGGGCCGGTGTTTACATCTTCAGCGATGGCACGCGCATTGAAGGCACCTGGGATGAAGGGGAATTAGTTGAATAATATTCCTATTTCTGATTTTTTCTAAGTCTTGTCCTATGCCGTTTCGGTTGATTTTTCAAGTGTTGTGACCCAAACCAATTTTTTTTCCGCTTTATTTTTACCCCGGTCGATACGTCTCATGGGAGGTTTATTGATCAGCTTTGCCTTACTTCTGGTGAGTTTTTTGGCTAGTCTGAATTTTGGGGCGGCTGATATTTCTGTGGCAGAAATTTATGGGTCAATTTTTCAATTTGATGGGTCTACGGAACAGCTTGTAATTCGGACAGTTCGTTTACCGCGATCGCTCATTGCCTTGGTGGTCGGTTCAGCTTTGGCCGTTGCAGGGAGTCTGATGCAGGGGATTACCGGAAATCCTTTAGCTTCGCCGGCGATTTTGGGGGTAAATGCGGGGGCGGCCTTTGCGGTGGTGTTAGCGACATTAATTGGTGGCGGCAATTCTCTGAATCTTTATGCGGGTTTTGCTTTATTAGGTGCGGGTTTAACGGCGGTTTTAGTCTATGGCTTTGCGTCCCTGGGTCGGGGTGGGGCTTCGCCGCTCAATTTGACCTTGGTGGGAGCCTCTTTTACCGCTTTTCTCGCGTCCATGACCAGCGGCATTTTAATCGTCAGTCAACAAACTTTGGATCAAATTCGCTTTTGGTTGGCTGGTTCGGTGGCGGGTCGTGATCTTGATTTACTCCTCCAAGTTTTGCCCTATTTAATTATTGGTTTATTGCTTTCTTTGAGCCTTGGTAAACAAATTACCCTGCTCAGTTTGGGGCAGGATATGGCCCAGGGATTGGGACAAAATACCCTCATTATTAAGATCTTGGCGGCGGTTTGTGTGCTGCTGTTGGCTGGGGGGAGTGTGGCGATCGCCGGGCCGATTGGCTTTGTGGGACTGATTGTGCCGCACATGACCCGATTTTTGGTGGGGACGGAATACCGCTGGATCTTGCCCTACGCAGCGGCAATGGGCGGAATTTTGCTGCTGTGGGCGGATATTCTGGCGCGGTTGCTCATTCAGCCCCAGGAGTTACCCGTTGGTTTGGTGATGCCTCTCATTGGTGCGCCATTCTTTATTTATCTGATTCGCGCCAAGGTGAAACGATGAGCAAAACCCCCCTAACTTTTCGGCCTAATTTCTTACCCTTTTCGTTGCAGTTAGACCGACGGGTGCCCTTGGCGATCGCCTTTTTATTCATAAGTACCCTCGCGGCGATGATCATCAGCTTGGGCGTGGGGGAATTTTTTATTCCGCCCCTTGAAATTCTCCAAACATTACTGGGTTTTAACGGCGATAGTGATGCCAGCTTTGTCTTGTTGACCCTGCGTTTGCCCCGAATTTTAGTGGCCTGGCTGGTGGGAGTGGGCTTGGCGATCGCCGGGACAATTATCCAGAGCTTAACCCGCAATCCCTTAGCGGAACCGGGCATTATCGGCATCAATAGCGGTGCAGCCTTGGCAGCGGTGAGTTTAATTGTGATCTTTCCGGGCGTGTCTGTGGCGGTATTACCCCTCGCGGCCTTTGGTGGTGCCCTGGCGGTGACGGTGTTGATTTATCTGATCGCTTGGCAGGGAGGCAGTTCACCCTTGCGACTCATTTTGGTGGGCATTGGTTTCAATTTGATTGCGGCGGCCCTGACCAATTTACTCGTCACCTTCGGCAACATCAATCAAGTTTCCCAGGCGTTGGTGTGGCTGGCGGGCAGTGTCTATGGGCGCAGTTGGGAGCAGGCGATCGCCCTCGTGCCGTGGATCGTGATTGGCAGTAGTGTGGCTTGGCTCATGAGTAAAGAATTAAACGGCTTTCATCTCGGTGATGACCTCGCCCAAGGTTTAGGGGTTTCCATCGAGGTGCGACGGGGATTATTAATCTTGGTCAGTACGGCCTTGGCTGGGGCATCGGTGGCAACGGCGGGGGCCATTGGGTTTGTCGGTTTAGTTGCGCCCCACATTGCGCGCCAGTGGGTCGGCAATGTTCACCAAGGATTATTGCCGACTGCGGCTTTGATGGGCGGCTGCTTGGTGGTGGTGGCGGACTTGATTGGTCGCGTTTTATTTGCGCCCTTGGAATTGCCCTGTGGCATTATTACCGCGATCCTTGGTGCCCCCTATTTTCTCTATTTATTGATCAAACAACGTTAAACCATGAGTCAACTGAGCGCGAAGCAACTCACCTTAAATTACGGCAAGAAGACAATTGTCGAGCAGTTTAATCTGGCGATTCCTGCTGAAAAAATTACGATTTTAGTAGGGGCGAATGGCTCAGGAAAATCAACGCTGTTGCGGGGTTTAGCGCGACTGCTCCCCCCGAAGCAGGGCAATATTTACCTCGATGGTAAGGCAATTCAAAAGTATTCCAATCAGGCGATCGCCAAACGGCTGGGCATTCTCCCCCAAAATCCCACGGCCCCAGAAGGGTTAACGGTGCGGGATCTCGTTGCCCAGGGCCGCTATCCTCACCAGACTTGGTGGCAGCAGTGGTCAAAGGAAGATGAATATTACGTCGAAAAAGCGTTGCAAATTACGGGGATGCAAGAATTTGCGGAGCGGGATCTGGATACTCTGTCGGGTGGTCAACGGCAGCGAGCTTGGATTGCGATCGCCTTGGCGCAAAACACTGACATTTTATTACTGGATGAACCGACCACGTTTTTGGATTTGGCGCACCAAATTGAAGTTTTAGATCTGCTGTTTCACCTCAACCGCACGGAGGGTAAAACCATTGTGATGGTGCTCCATGAGTTGAATTTAGCCTGTCGCTATGCGGATCACCTCGTCACGATTAAAAACGGCAAACTCTATAGCCAAGGCCACCCCAGCGAGGTGATGACTCAAACCATGGTGGCGGATGTGTTTCGGTTGCAGGCGGAAATTATCCCCGACCCGATCACCCACACGCCGATGTGTATTCCCATTTCCCAAGGCGATCGCCAACTCGTCAAAGATCATCAGAAATATTAGGCGATCGCCTCCATAGAAAACAGGTCAGCTTTAGCACTAACGACTTTGATAATGATCGTGTTGTATACTCAATGTATAAACACTGTATTTGGAGATTCCCCCACATGATCACCCAAAAAATCACGAAATGGGGCAACTCTTTTGGTATTCGCTTGCCTCAATCCATGCTCCAGCAATGCGGTTGGCAGGAAGGGGAACAAGTGACGATATCAATGGAAAACAACCAAATTATTTTGAGCCTTGCTCGACCAAAATATAGCCTTGCGGAATTACTCAAGGATGCAAAACCTGAAGCACAGCATTCTGAAGTGGATTGGGGGGAAGCCCAAGGAGAAGAGTCTTGGTAAAAATTAACGGCATGGTTCCTAAGCGGGGGGATATTATTTTTCTCGAACTGAATCCCCGCACAGGTAGTGAACAATCAGGTTATCGTCCGGCGATCGTGATTTCTCCTGAGGAATATAACCGTATTTCTAATCTGACCCTAATCTGTCCAATCACGAATAAAGAAAAAGGCTGGGTGTTTGAGGTGAAACTTCCGCCTAATCTCAAAACCCAAGGCGTCATCCTGGTCGATCAAATCCGGGCGGTGGACTGTCGAGCCAGGAAAGCAAAAATTGTGGAACAACTTCCCCTTGACACTCTTAATGAAGTACTCGCGAGGTTAGAGCCTCTTTTGATTTAGGTCTTGCCTGTTCTACAAAAGTCTTTGATTAAAATTGACCTGACCTCGCTAACTGTAATCCCCTAAATGAGTTGCAGCGATCGCCGAATTGCTTCACATTGCTCTGGGTCATACTGCCAACGTTGTAAAAAATCTTGGTAATCCCCTGAGCCAGCTTCAAGGGTTTGCAGCAGGCGCAATCGTTCATTTGTAAAAACAACTAAACCGCGCTGTTCCAGTTGTTTGAGTAGATTTAGAGAACGTGTCTTTACCCGTTCCGAACCCTGCTGCTGGTTGTAATCACCATTGCGTCGGTGGGCGATCGCCATGGCGGTAGACATCGCCACATTTTTGATCAAAATCTCGTGAATGTGTTCCGCCACCTGGGTAAATCCGTCCAGAAAAATCGCTGGCGGTTGATCCGCAAGGGGGCTATTGCCCGTTAAATAACTCACAAAAAAGCCCCGCACCCCATCCCGGTGACTCAACAACGCCTGCATCTGCGCCAGAATTTTCGCATCCGTTAATTTTTGGGATTCAACCTGTTCGAGCCAGGTTTGGGTAAAGGCGATCGCCTCCGGGAAAGAAAGGGCGTTGAGATCTGTGACGTTTAAAGCAGTCATGGGATAAATTTGTCCAAAATCGTGGAATTTTTACAAGACGAACAAGGCCGAGTGGGGGCAGTGTCTAGGTGATGCTTTGGAGCTTTTCGCAGGTGCTTTGAATTGCCTCAAGGCCCCCCGGATTTACCAAGCCATAATAATCAAAAGTATAAATGCGATCATTTTTCACGGCGGCTAAGTCCTGCCAAAAAGGAGCCGATTTGAGCTGATTGATCGAATCGTCCCCCACATCCACCATGATTAACATTTCAGGGTTAGCGGCCAAGACTTTTTCAGGGGAAAGGGTGACGTAACCCTGTTGGGGACTATCGCCCTGGAGATCGGCGACGAGATTATTTAACTGGAACCGTTGCAAAAGATCCCCGGCCCAACTCTCCTTATTAGGAGCAAGCATCGGCTGATTACTGACTAAAACCAGAGTCGGATCGTCTGGAGAAGCACCTTGGGGCAC
This sequence comes from Picosynechococcus sp. PCC 7002, assembly GCF_963860125.1. NCBI lineage: Bacteria > Bacillati > Cyanobacteriota > Cyanophyceae > Chroococcales > Geminocystaceae > Picosynechococcus > Picosynechococcus sp. PCC 7002. Next base: position 95,110 of record NZ_CAWLFA010000007.1, on the reverse strand, counting down.
GCATTGAGCGTAGCTTTGGAGTAGGGGCGTTGGGTCGGTTTGGGTTTTTTCGGCGAGGGTCTGGGTTAATGCTTCAAGCGATCGCCAATCGGGGACAGCAGTGGCGAGGGTTTGAATGCCCAATTCCTCCAATCTTGCCAATACTTGATCATGGAACCCCGTTGCACCAACGACTAAATCTGGTTTGAGGGCAACAATTTTTTCGAGACTGGGGGGCGTTTGCCCTTCGCTGACCGTGGGCAGTCCCGCAAAGGTGGGGTTGTTTGCCAATAAACGGCTTCCCGGAATTCCCACTAATTTTTCTGCATCGAGACGGGCAATAATATCCGCTGACAGGGAAGTGAGGGCGACAATTTTGGTGATCGTTTCCGGTTCGGTGGTTGCTGCATTGCTAATCTCTGGGGCAGTTGGGGCGATATCCGCAACATTCGATGAACTTTGGCTGCAACCGACCATTAACAGCAACAAGGACAGGCTTAGGCAACGTTTAAAATAGGGCATTTGCATCGTAATTTAATTAGGAGAACTAAAAAAACATGGGGTGTGAGGCGGCGAAAGAAAGGAGTTATTTTGAAACGGTAGAGATAGCAACTGGTTGCAGGAGACTAATTAACTGCCCCTGGGGACTCCGCACTGCGGCCACTTTGCCAAAGGAGGGTTCCCGTACACGACCTTCGAGGCTGCCACCGAGGGCTTCGAGTTGGGCGATCGCCCCGTACACATCCTCTACACAAAAACTGAGAATGGGAGTGTCGCCTGTGTTTGGCGGTTCCGCCACACTGTGAAAAGCGATGGTGGTGCCATTGGCTTCTACTTCCCCCCAGGTGGGACTTTGGGCCTTGATCGGTAGCCCTAACCCCCGATGGAAAAAGTCAATAGCAGCGGCCACATCTTCAACCATCAACATGACGTGGCGAAATTGAGCAGTAATCATTTCAGACATGGATTGTCTCCAATAGGTAAACAACAAAATTGAGTAAAAACAACGAAACAAAGAGCGAACGATACAGCAAAAACATAGCGATTGATCCCTGGAAAATTAGGGTAAAACCAAGCTTAGAATTGCCACGTCAACCCAGCCCGCAGACTAATTCCCGGTTGGGCATAGCGGGCAATATCAACGGGTTCTGGCGAATTCAAGAGGGGCCGGACGTCGGAATAGAGGAAATATTGGTTGTTAAATAGATTAAAAATCCCCGCATTCAACTTGAGATTGGGATTGATGTTGTAATAGCCCAACAGATCCACCACCGCATACCCCTCTGGACTGTAGGAACCCGCCGGGCGATCGCCCCGGAGTCGAGGCTCACCGACCAAAGTGGCAATGAGATCTGTACCCCAACGATCTTCCTTTGCTCGATAACGTAGTCCCAATACCGCTTTGAGGGGTTCTACGCTTTCAAGGGGTTCATCATCTTCTAGGTCATCCCCCACCGTGAGGCCCAAACTACCGATCAGACTAAACCCATGGGGTTGCTCGCTAAAGCGATATTCCCCGGCCAGTTCGACACCGTAGGTGCGGGCAGCACCGACATTTTGGGATTGGAACAAATTCACCAAATTGCCGTTGATGAGTGTTGTACCTGCATTGGCAAAGGTTTCAATAAAATTTTCGTAATAGCTATAGAAACCCGTTACACTAAAATTCCCCCGGGGAAAATCACCACGAATTCCTAATTCAAAAGTGTCGCTGGTTTCCGGTTTGAGATTCGGATTTGATAGGGTTTTATAGCGGAAGAAAGGACTGGTTAAATTTGTAAAGCCCGCATTGATTTCACTGTACAAAGGTGATCGGAAGCCCCGGGCGTAACGACCAACTAGGGCAATTTCTGGGGAAGTTTGCCAAACAAACCCTAGGTTAGGGGAAAGGGCAGAATCACTAAAGTCAGCAGCTTCGGCATCGGGACTGTTGCGTTGGTAAAGCTCGTCAATAGTAGTATCGAGGCGATAGGTGTCATAGCGCAGACCAGGCAAGAGAGTAAAGGTATCCGAAAGGGCCATTTCATTTTGCAGATAGACGCCAAAGCGAGTCGTTTCCGAATCGGGGAAATCTTTTACCGGGAAATTATCGCTACCTACTTGGTTGGTCGTGGAGGTGACATTGCCAGTGCTATCAAAGCGAGTTTCTAGGCCGTCTCTAGTGCGCTCGTTATTTGTTTTGGATAAATCGAAGCCATAGGTCAAACGGTTATCAATCTTGCCCCAACGGAAATTACTTTGGAGCTGTACTTCACCGCCAAACAGTTCATCGGTAAAGGTATTGCTAAGATTACGGAAACGTCGTTCTGTCCCGGCAAAATTTAAAAAGTCCTGGGTGCGCAATTCATCAACACCAGCATTTTGGTAGTAAACCTGTAACTTAGCATTATCAATAAAACCCTCTCCGTCGGGGTTGTCATAGAGGTAAGCGAGACTGTAGCGTTCCCGGTAGGAATCGGCTTCTAGGGTTTCGTTTTGACCTTGAAACCCCCGGGGGCCTTGGAGCAGGGCCGCAGTAATCGGGGCGACTTGGAATTCATTGGTGCTGCGGAAAATTTCTGTAGTGAAGCCCAGGGTAGAATTTTCACTGAGCTTGAAATTTAACTTCCCAAGGAAATTATCGCGATCGCCATAGCGGTCATCGACAAATTCATTTCCTTCGGGGAGGCGGGCCTCAAATCCACTGCGTCCGGTATAGCCAATTAATGCTTCGAGGGAATCGGCTCGGAAGGCGGTCACTGCGCCATAATTGAGGCTTTTGTCGGTGGTTTCAAAGCCGGTGGAGATGCGCGTAAAGTTATTTTTATCGGTTAAAGCGAGGAGATCGCTGGGATCAATGGTTTGGAAACTAACTACCCCACCGAGGGCATCGCTGCCATAGAGAGCAGAGGCCGGGCCGCGAATGATTTCGACCCGTTGCAAGCTATCGAGATCCACATAATCTCGTCCCAGGGCCGGAGTGCCAAAGGTAAATTGAGTTGGGATGCGAATACCGTCATTGAGAATCAGCACCCGATTGCCGCCTAGACCGCGAATGTTGACATCTTGCAGGCCATAGCGTCGGTCATTTCCCACAGAAACGTTGGGTTCGTAGCGCACCAGATCCCGCAAATCTTGCACGAGATTATCGTCAATTTCTTCGGCATCAATAACACTGATCGAGCCGGGGGTACGACTCACCAGGCGCGGCGATCGCGTGCCCAATACCGTAATTTCGAGTTCTTCGACGGGCATCGCATCTAGATCCAGGGGCATTTCCGTCAAATCTGCCATATCGTCCTTGGTCGCAATGGTAGCCATGGTTTCGAGGGAGACAGCGGTTGTGGGTAATTCCCCTTGACCCTGGACAATAATTTCTAGGCGATCGCCTCCCTGTTGTTCGACTGTAATGGCGGCAATATCGGCGGTTGGTGCGGTAAATTGCCAAGTTTGACCATCAGGTAAAGTGAGGATGGCGGGTTCGATAGTTGCGACCAGATCTGTCCCCCGCTGAATAAAGGGCTGACCAGGCAAGGTTAAGGGCTGCCCCGCCGCCGTTTCGAGAATGATATTGACACGATTGGGTCGGGTGTCGAGGCGAATTCCAGTGATGGTAGCTGGTTGGGCTTGGGCCAACTGGTTCGTTTCCGGATTTGTTTGGGCGATCGCCTTGTCCGGGGACATCCAAAACATCAACGGCACCAAGCCACACAACGCCAAGCTATAACGCAGAGAAGAAGGTTCCATGAATAAATAAATTAATGAGTATAAATAGATGCAATTAGAACAAATAGAGCACGATCTGATGTAGAGAAAGACCAAACTAGAGAGAGAGTAGTGGTGTCTGTAATTAAACCGAGGCTGGCCCCAAAACGCAGACTTGTAACCCTACGGGGGTCGGCATTGTCACCGCTTCTACCCCAAAGCCAAACCGCAGATTTTCTGGGGTGATCACTGCAGCGGGTGTCCCTAGGGCAAAGAGTTTGCCGTCCTTAATCATGGCCAGGCGATCGCTGTAACGGGTCGCCAAATTGAGCTCATGGAGAACGGTGACAATGGTCAAATTTTGCTGGCGGTTTAACTGCTTAAGCAGATCCAACAATTCCAGTTGATAGTGAATATCCAGAAACGTTGTGGGCTCATCCAAGATGAGAATCTTTGGCTTTTGGGCGAGGGCTAGAGCCAAAAAAGCCCGTTGACGTTCCCCGCCAGACAGTTGCGCCACAGGGCGATCCGCAAAAGGTAACAGTTGAGTTTGGGCCAAGGCTTGATGAATTTGGGCCTGATCCGCCTCGCTATATTCCCACTGCCACCAGCGCTGGTGGGGTGCTCTCCCTAAACCGACTAATTGCCGCACCGTTAAGCCCATCGGAATCCGGGATTGTTGGGGTAAAACCGCCAGACTCCGGGCAATTTCCTGGGGCGATCGCCGCTGAATTGCTTTGCCATCCAAGCGCACTACCCCCCGTTGGGGTTTGAGAATGCGACTGAGAAGTCGGAGTAGGGTAGATTTTCCCGACCCATTGCCCCCCACAATAGTCAGCCATTCCCCTGGATGAACCGTTAAGTTGACATCCTGAACAACCGACCTTTTGGTATAGCCCCCAAACAGATGCTCCCCTTCAAGCAAAGATGACCATGAAGATTCTGGCGGTTGTACCTGTAATGCCTGTGATAATGTCATGCCTGAGCCTCCCGACCCCGCCGATAAAGCAACGCAATAAATAAGGGTGATCCCAATAGGGCTGTGACGGCTCCCACGGGTAATTCCACCGCCCCAGAGCGAGACAGCAGATCCGCCAAGGTTAAGACCCATGCCCCAGCCAAGGCAGAGAGGGGCAAAATCCAGCGGTAGTCAGCCCCGACTAAGAGCCGTACCCCATGGGGCACCACCAAACCCACAAAACCAATAAGGCCAGAAATACTCACTGCACTGGCCGCCAATAAGCTGGCAATGCCGCCAATCAGTAACCGCGATCGCACCAGGGAAACCCCCAGACCCACCGCCGCATCATCACCGAGGTTCAGCAAATTTAAAGACCGTCCCAATAGACAGCCGACAATCAAAGCCACGCTCAGATAGGGCGCAACTAGGCTCAAATCCTGCCAACCACGACCATTGAGGCTACCGATTAGCCAATTGAGGGCCGCCTGGATGCGACTATCATCCGCCAAAAGAATGAGGGTGGTTTGCACAGCCCCAAATAGAGAACTTACCGCCACCCCCGCCAGTACCAGACGTTCTACCGACAGACCGCCGCCCACATAGCCGAGGCCATAGACCACCGCCGCGGTGACCAAAGCCCCCAGCCAAGCCCCCAGGGGAATCCAAATCGCCAGGACATTGAGGGTAATAAAGGCGATCGCCACTAAACCAGCCCCCGCCGAAATACCGAGGATAAACGGATCGGCGAGACTATTGCGGAGTAACCCTTGGAGAAGCGCACCGGATAACCCCAAAGCAGCCCCCACTACCAAGGCCACCACAATACGAGGTAAGCGCAAGTCCCAAATAATCGTTTGAAACATCGGGTCTCCCTGATGTCGCAACGCTTGCCAAACTTGATCTGGCCCCATGGAGATGGCCCCCTGACATAGGGCAACAATACTCGTAATTACCACTAAGACAGCAAGTAGCACAGATGTCCACGCAATCCGCTGTTGAGAATAATCCTGAATTAAAAACTGAAAACACCTAAGCATCGATCTAAATAGTTGAAATTTAATAGCAAAAATTAAAGTCCACTGATAAACAGCCCAGAAATATTGACTGGGCCTAGGACGTTTTAAAACCTTAGAAAAATAACCGTCGATGACTTAACTGAAATAAAAACCCCATGGCCCATTAACCGCGATTGACTAATGTCATGGGGTTGATGACATCTCCCTGAAGTTGCAATTAATTGGCATTAACTTAGAGACTTTAGTGGATCATTCTTGTCCTGTCAAGCAAACTACTAGAAATCTTTTTCAATTAAAGCTGGATCGACATCGCTAGCTACCCAAGTCAGGTCAGAACAAGATTTAAGGCGTTTTGCGCTGAATTCTGCTTGGGCAAGTGGACAAACCAAAGCAAGCCAAAGATGTTGACTACATAACTAATTAGCTTTATATTGATAAATAAGTCAGATGTCAGCCAAAAACAATCTCAATAGGTTCGCAAGAGATTTGGCGACATCGGCTCTACTGCTCAACCTTTCGGTCGGAGATCAACAAAATGTTTAACAATGTTGGCACTGGCGATCGCCTCATTCGCCTTTTATTCGCAAGCGTCCTGGCTTACTTGGGCTTGTTTATCTACAGTGGCTCTGTCCTCGGTACCGCTTTGGTGGCCGTTGCCGCTGTTCTTACCTTAAGTGCAGTCCTGGGCTCCTGTATGCTCTACGGTTTACTCAAAATTAATACCCGTCAGTAACACCTATTTTGTTTAGCAATTCAGCAAATTTTATTGAAGAAAGGAGCATTATTCATGGAAAATAGTTTGCCCATCGATAGCCCTTCCCTTTCCCGGCGGCAATTATTAAACTTTCTCACAGGTGCAGTGGTTGTCAGTACCATTGGCCCCGCCCTTTATCCCGTCGCAAAATTTTTTAGTCCCCCTAAAGAAGTGGGAGCAGATGGATCAATTCTTGCCAAAGATATTAATGGCAATTTAATTCCAGCAAGCCAGTTATTGGCCGAAGCACCAGGCACAAGAGCCCTAGTCGCCGGGTTAGCCGGGGAACCCACTTATCTCACGATCCAAGAGGACAGTACCCTTCATCCCTGGGGTATTGTCGACAACTGCACTCATCTGGGTTGTACCTTTCCGTGGAATGAAAATAACGACCAGTTTCAATGTCCCTGCCATGGTTCCCGCTATGATGCCGAAGGTCGTGTGGTTCGCGGCCCAGCACCGCTTCCCCTACGGCTTGTTCACATCTATTTAGAGGGCTACTGTGTACACACAAGTGTGGATTGAGCGAGCTTCCATCCATGGAAGATAGATTCAAACTGGTATAGCCCCCTCCACAAAGTTCGGATGCCAGGAGGAGACTGGGAGCGATACCCAGACCATCCTCCTAAACGGCCAATTAGCCAAGTTGCCCAAGACAACGAAGCTGAAGCATGAGGATTTTGCTGCTTTTGAGTTTTCCCCTGCAATGTCGGAGCTAGTTGCCTGAGACATTCCTGCTCTTCAGGACTAAATACCACCTGAGCAACAAGGCTGGAATCATCTCGACCCTCTAGAAGCTGCAACACCCTTAGGGCCACGGACAAAGCTAAAACTGTCAGTCGTTCAATGGCACTAACCGACTCTAACTGCGTGGATTCTAAATCCAATCCAGACCGCTTCAAAGTGCCAAAAAGTTGCTCAATTCGCCAGCGCCAACGATACCATTCAATCACTTGTAAAGCTTGCTCTAGACTGACGACCCGATGAGTTGTAAGCAATCGCCAATGAATGGGGTCTTGTCCTACGGGAGGATTGACTTCCTTTGCTTCTACGGCATACAGCTGTACCTTCTCGGGATAATCCTGAGCTTCCACTGTATCTGGCCGTTGAATCTGAACTGGAGTCATCCGTACCGCTAACCAAGCTTCGCGGGCAGTACGTCCCAATCGAGAATCTGCCACTACCTGCACCGAATAAGTCCCTTCGCAGTGCTGTGCGCTTAAGTATTCATACAGGGATTGCTGCTCATCCCAGAGGCGACGGTCCCGACAAGCTCTCACTAAAACATGGGTTTGGTCATTGGGAACTCGCACCCATTCTTGATATATGTCATTTTCGCGGTCGCCCACATGGGTTACTTGTTTCACTCCCCCGTTTTTCAGACAGGGCTCAGATGCTTCGGCAGACAGTAGCCATTTGTAGGATTCTTTCTCTTCAATCGGTAGCTTTAGGTAACGTCGTTGATGCTTATTGGGACGAACTGCTTTTCGGCTCCATATTTGGATATTACTGAGACCTAGGGGAAACCCTGTTTCGGCGTTCACGATTAAAGTCGGGTGAATAAAAAAGCCGACATCTTGGTTATTGCCTACCACTCCTAATCCTTCTGGGTTGATTCGTCCTACATGGGCTTGTAGGTTAACCTCACTGCTATCACTAATGGCCAGGACGTGGAGTCCTCCCACTTGTTGTTGGCAGGCGTCAGACACGCTCTGTATCAACTCACATAGGCTGACATTGTCGTTGTCAAGGAAACGATAGTACCCCACTTGTTCTGCTCGATTTCGGCTCAGGGCGCGGATATTTACTGATTGATGGTCTTGCATCGCTTCATACAATGCCGCCCCCTTTTTTCTAGGCGAGGGTCGCCAAAGGAGCTGCCGCTCATTTGTGTAGCGTGAATCAGGATTGGATTATCCATTGGAATTTCCTGCCTCTCGACTCCTCCATTTTAGTTCACCCTACTTGTGTGTACACAGTAGATTTAGAGGGAGATTATGTCCGCATTGCCCCTTGGGTAGAACTTGATCCACGTACTGGCAAAAAACCCTGGTGGGTCTAATGACTTTCGGTTTTTAAAAACTTTCCTGCGTGCAATTCAGCACAGTTAAAAGATGCTCAAAAAGTTGAATTTTGCATCTCAACTAAAACTGTGCTCTTTTTATTTCTCAAAATAATTCTGATGAAGCAATCAAGTGAGAATTTAAAAACACATTTATTAAGTAAATGTAATCCACTAACTGCATTATTGAAACCGAATTTAAAACACTAACTTTTTCTTTTTTAAAGGCTCTATTAATAAAAATTTTAGCCCCTGGGAATATTATCCTAGATCTCGATTTTCCCAGTATTGAAAAGACAAAATTTTCACTGCACTTAGTCTGGAGGAAGGGGACGCACAAGCTGCAATCCCAATGTCTTTAAGCCCAGTTTCTCAAACCAAGGTATCGTTAGACCCCAACGCATTTTCGTCAGGAAAAACAGTTCAAAAAGGGTTTTGCTCCAACTCACCCACCGTCCTTCGAGGGCGACACAGCGGCGACGTTTGACCATGCCTGGCTCCCGCTGTACCGGATCGGCGATGAAGATAATGCCGCGATCGCCAAAATCACTCATACAAATTGCGGCGAGGGTCGCCGTGACCGGAGCACCCAGATTGGAGTTAAGCTGTCGGGCAATATTGTGGGCGGCGGCCATCCCCATCGCCTCCGTCATTTGTCCTGTTTTCGGTAGACCCGTGGGGATTGGTGTGGCTTCATGGGGCGTTAGTTCAACAATCACCCCCGCCGCATACACGGAATCGAACGCTGGATGTTGATAGGTGGGCAAGACGGGAATAAACCCCTGGGAATTGGAGATCGCCGGACAGTCACGCAAAAAAGCAGGCCCCTGGAACGACGGCAAAACCATACTGTAGGCAAAGGGTAGCTGTTCCCCATCCGCCAAACCAATCATATCCGGTTTAATGGCGGTAATCTCAGCATTGGCACGGGTCGCAATATCCTGTTGCTGGAGAACCTGCTCAACCAATTCCTGCGAGTGGGCCATGCCCCCAATCCCCAAATGACCCAAATAGGGTTCTGGGGTGACCAATGTGATCGGTACCTGCTCCCGCAAACCCAACCGTCGCAGTTGCCAATCTGCCAACAACGCAAACTCATAGGCCGGGCCAAAACAACTCGCCCCCGGTGCCGCCCCCACGACCAACGGGCCTGGATTCTGGATAAATTTTTCCCAAGCTTCATGGGCAAGCAGTGCATGGTGGGGATTACAAACTGACTGGGTAAAGCCTGTCTCTGGACCGAGACCCGGTAAAGCATCGAGATTTAAAGCTGCGCCCGGTGCGATCACCACATAGTCATAGTCAATTCGTTTTGCGTCTGACCCAACCAAAACATGCCTTTCCTGGGGATTAATCTGCTGCACAGCCCCCTGTACCCAATGCAGACCATGGCGACGGGCCAACGTTGGCAAGGGTAATTGCACCTGATCCAATCTTTTCAGACCAAGGGCCACCCAGGGCAAAGAAGGGATAAACGTAAAGTGGGGTGTATCAGCAATGAGGGTAACAGTGTGGTCGGTAGTCAACAGGTGCCTCAGTTCATAGGCCGTCGGCAGACCACCAATACCAGCACCGATTACAACAATATGAGCCATGCAATTTAGGAGGATGCAGTGAGTTTGGCGAGGACAAATCAGGTAGAAACTAGGTGTTTGTCCAAGCTTAATTTGCGGGGGGCAATACCCAGGGCCAAGCCAATAAATTCAGTGTGTATAGAATGGGCTACTTACCACTTACATTGTAGGCTCTCTCGCTGTCTGGTTAATGGAATTCTAAGTTTGTTAAACAGTAATGGACAGACAAAAACGACGGGACGGACGGTGCGGATCTTGTTCGCCTAAAAATTAATCTCACCAGTGCCGTAACCCACTCCAACAAGATTAATCTCTAAGTTTTTCGAGGATTTTGGTGCAGCAGACTTCCTTAGGGTCAATCAGTCAGTTTTTGTGATATAAATTTAGCGATGGTGATGGAGCTCACCGAAACCGCCCAGGATTTTTCTTAATTGCACCTCGGCTAATGGCTCCTACGCTTCCGACTTGTGGTGAAGCAGTAGGGCTATTTTGATCTAGGCTGCACTAATCTTTTTCGCTACAAGTCACGTTGATTAACCACCCTAACGACAACGTGATCCCATGTTAGAAAGTATTATTTGGATTCTTTTGCTCGGTTTTTTTGGGGGGCAAATTGCCCAACGGCTCAGGATTCCGGCCCTGGTAGGAATGGTGCTTGTTGGTATTGTCCTCGGCCCCCAGGTGGGGAATGCGATCGCCCCAGAAGTTTTAGCGATCGCCGCTGATCTGCGGACAATGGCGGTGATGGTGATCTTGATGAAAGCAGGTCTGGGCCTCGACCGGGAGAAATTAGCCCAACAGGGTAGTGTGGCCCTCCGCCTCGGTTTTTTACCTGCGACCTGTGAGGCGATCGCCATTATGCTGATTGCGGTGCAACTTTTCCAATTTGATTGGGCGACGGGGCTGTTGTTGGGATGTGTGCTGGGGGCCGAATCACCGGCGGTGATCGTCCCAGGAATGCTGCGGCTAAAGAGTCTCGGTTGGGGCGTCAAAAAAGGGATTCCCGACGCAATTTTAACGGGAAGTGCCCTGTCTGATGTGCTGTTGCTATTAGTGTTTAGTCTGCTGCTGGCCTTTCTCACCCAAACCACGGCGACAGGGGCGACATTAATCGGCGGTCTCAGTCTCAGTCCCTGGCAATTGCTGCCACTGCAAATTGTGACTCAAATTAGCCTCGGCGTTGTCCTCGGTTGGGTGACGGCACGCCTGTTGGTTTCTCTGTTAGCGCGACAAAATTGGACAGATAATGCGGTACAAGATGGGTTGATCGCCGCTGGTGTGGCGCTACTGTTGGTCATTGGGGCGGAATATTTACCGATTTTCTCCGGTTATCTGGCGGTGATGGGGACGGGTTTTTTCTTAATTGAGTTGGATGCGCCCCTGGCCCGTCGCCTGCGGGGAAGTTTTGATAGTCTGTGGGCGATCGCCCAGATTATTCTCTTTGTTTTGCTAGGGGCCAGTATCCAATTGGATGTCCTCGGTAATACGTTCTGGCCGGGTCTCTTGGTGTTGGGAGTCGGTACTTTGGGGGGGCGATCGCTCGGCTGGTATCTCTCGACCCTGGGGAGTAACTGGACTGGGCGAGAGCGACTTTTTTTGCTGCCTGGTAACTCTGCCAAAGCGACGGTGCAAGCGGCCATTGGAGCGATTCCCCTGAGCCAGGGCGTTGCTGGGGGTGAAATTATCCTCGCTTTATCGGCCCTCTCTATTTTGGTGACAGCTCCCCTCGGTGCCTGGGCAATTCCCACCTTTGCCCCCAAACTCCTCGAACGGGGCGACATTGACCCCACCAAAGTTTCTGTAAATCGCCGCACTGTCCTCCTGGCTGCCGTAGATACATCGCCCCTGGCCCAGCAAGTTTTAATCAAAACCGCTGAATTGGCCCGTCGTAGTGATGCGGAGGTGATTGTTCTCCATGTGATTCGCACCGATAACCCGGCTGAGTTGCAACGGCTGCGACAACAGACCCGCCGTAACCTTGCAGACATCCGCTATCAGTTTATCGCAACCCCTGGGCCAGTCCCCGCAACGATTATGGACATTGCCCATACCCATCAAGTGAGCGAAATCATTATGGGTAAACGCAACCATCACCCGCCTAATAATTTGCTGATCGGTTCGGTATCCCAGGCCATTTTAGAAAAAAGCCCTTTACCTGTGGTGATTATTGAAGCCTAATTAATATCGATCTGATTTTCTTGTTTGAATTCGGCGATCGCCGTTTCTAACTCCGGCAACGAATCTTGGGTAATCATGAACGTTTTAAATTCTTCATTTTGACTGAGGTACTGCCCATAGGCCGGATCTAAATAGGTGCGGTACTGGTCATCCTTTGCCGTGTAGACCTGGAAAAAGGCGAGGGCGATCGCCTCACTATAATCATTCAACAGTTGGGGGCTCGGTAAATTCAAACGGGGAATGCGATCAAGCAAACCCGTAATCCCCAGATCAAGCCGAGAAATATCCACATGGGCCTGACCCTCCTCCAGGATTAGATATTTTTGCTCACTGCGAATCCACGGAAACGAACGCACCTGCTCAAAAATAAAGGGTGTCGCCGGATCATAGCTTCCCGCTACCACCGCAATGGGAATCTCAATTTGACCCAACGCCGCTTCCCCAAAAATACTGGCATTAACCGGATTTGCTGCAATCACCGCCTGGATCCGTTGATCCCGAAAATTATAACTCTCCGGAGAAAGCTGCAACGCCCGACATTGCAACAACAACGCATTATTAAAAATGCCCCATTCCGCCGCACAATCCTCATTCAACTGCTCAAAATTTGGCGTCGGAAAAGCCCCGGCCACGGCCAAAGCTGTATAACCGCCGTAGGAGTGACCGTAAATACCCACATTTTCTAAATCCAACCGTCCCCCAAACTCAGTGTCATTGCGCCGTTCCAACTCGTCCAACGTAAAACTAATATCGAGGGGGCGATTCACAAATTCCTGCAAATCAGACACCTGGCGCTGGTAACCCACCGCAAATTCCTCCAGATAGGCCAAATCGCTCCCCGGATGTTGCGGTACCACCACCACAAACCCATAACTGGCCAAGTGTTGCGCCAAATTACGATGCTTTTCGGGGGCAGAGGCTAATCCATGGGAAATCAAAATAACAGGCACTTTCTCCCCCAAAGGTTTTTGAGGACGATAGATCTGGGCATAAAATTGGCGATCGCGTTTTTGATCAGCCAACTGCCACGTCTCCATCTCCACAGCGAACATTCCCATCTTTCTCAAATCAGGGCGTTGCCCATAATCAGCCACAGCCGCAAATTTTGCCTCCTGCTTAGCCAATTGTTCAACTTCCTCAATAAATCGTTCTGTTCCCGCTAAAATCGTGGAGACATTTTCCGCAAAACCAAATAATTGTTCTAAATCAACCTGAACATCAACCCCCAAATTATCCAGAACATTTAATAACGTCAGGCCATTTTCCTCAAAGGCAGATTTAATAATTGCCCCCCGCAGCGCGTACTTGCCATTGCGTCCTCCACGAATATTAACCACTTGACCAAAAGATTCTAATAACCTTTCCCCTTCGTCGGTTTTTAAACTGCGAGCCAATAGCACCGGATCAATGTCAATTTTTCGGGTGAGAGCCGTTTGCAGTAATTGACGTTCTTCTGCATCTGCCCCCACAATATCCAAGTAAAATTTCAGGTCGAGGGGAACATTCCCCGTTGCAGCAAAACTTTTCAGGGAGTCAATCTTTAAAGATTCCATCAGTGGGCTGTAGATAAAATAAATCTTTTCAGCGGCCTGTGATGACGCGCCCAAAGCCATCATGGGAATCAATCCCAAACCTAGACTAAAGATCCAAGATGTAATTTTATTTGCCTTTTTTCCCACAATTGTCACCCTGTTGATTACTACATAAACTACCGATTATAAATATCGATATCTCAGTACGGGACAAAAAGCTTGAAAAGAATAGAAAGAGAGAGGGTTTGATAGAAATAAGCACAAATCAATCAACCCTTCATGAATCAGATTAGCGAAATTCGCCGCCAATTGCGACCTCATCTCGGATGGCATGGAGCCAGACTGTCATTTATCGCCCTCTTCCTGATAGCACTGTTCCGGGCCAAAATCGTCAATCTCGCTGAACTTGCCACCGTTTGGGGAGGCAATGCAGCAGAAGAATTTAACTACAAACGCATGCAGGGATTCTTTCAGTTCTTTGACTTGACGTCAACATGAACCAGATCGCCAAGATGGTGATGAACATTGCAGCTATCCTGCAATCTTGAGTTTTAAGCATCAACCGCACTAACTGATCCTTTGGGGCAACGGATTTCAATATCTTGATATTTTGTTTTATCCATGAAGGTATTGGCTATCCGCTGATGTGAAAAATGTTGGAGAAAAAGAAGGGAAACAGTAACAGTATGGATTTGCTTGAACGCTTTGAAACCCTATTTCTCGATATTGAGATTGCCTATCTCACGAGAGACCGGGAATTTATTGGCAAACCCTGGCTGTCGTATCTGATGCTGGATAAACCAATTCCCCTTTCGTCTGCGCATACGTCAGATAGAAAAGATAAGGAGCGAAACAGGTGCGACAAGAATGCTGCCAGGAAAACGGTGGAGGTGGAGTCGTCAAGTCTATGTCATGGGCACTCGTCTTGACTCGAAACGAAGAGCTAGTAACAATGAGGATGAGTTTCTGATTATCATCACCACCCATGACCCTCAAAATGCTTTAACAGATTACCGTCGTCGCTGGGGAATTGAAACCCTGTTTGGGGCTCTTAAGGCCCGTGGCTTTTGCTTGGAATCGACTCATTTTACCGATAAGGTGCGTTTTGGCCATTGGCTTTGTCTGGGCCATGAAGGAGGGTTTATGGCGACTATTGGTACGACAACTCCTGCGGGAAAATTGGTCTTTGGCATCTTTGGCATCTTTGCATCGTTGGCTGAGTTTGAGCGGGATTTGATTCGAGAAGGTACCATTGCGGATTTGGCGGCAGCTCGCGCTCGAGGACGCAAAGGCGGACGCAAGTTTGAACTTTCCAAGGCTCAGGTACGTTTGGCTCAAGGGGCTATGGCACAGCGAGATACGATCGTTGCGGCTTTATGTCAGGAGTTGAGTATCGCTCGAACAACTCTCTATCGCTATGTTTCACCTAAAAGTGTACTCAGAGATAATGGGTTGCGAGTTCTTAACTCTTAACATACGATTTTTTTCTTTTCATGAGCTTATAGTCAATCACTGGATTTCCTATGTAACAAAGTTTTCAGATATTTACATAATCCTTAGCGTATGATTGGTTTTTTCTGTTCTATGGTGCGACCCTAGGTAGACTTAAAAATAAAGACAATTGTAACTAAAGTTTTTTTTTAGCTCAGTTACCGTAGCTGTTTGAAATCATCAACGCGCTTGTTAAATAGATTTGTCAGCAAACTCAATACCGAGCGCTTTTCTTGAATTTTGATATTGACGCTCACAGACATGCCGGATTGTAAGGGCAGCCCATCCAGGCTTTGCTCCTCTAAAGAGATACCCACGGGGAAACGGTAGTAAGGATAAATCTCATCAGGCGGTAAGGCATCGGAACCAACACTGATGACCTCCCCTTCAATGTCACCAAATTTGCTGAACGGAAATGAATCAATTCGAATATCAGCACTAACTGGCCGGGTAGTTTTTTGTTTTGCTTGGAAACGCTCCAGGACAAAACCGATATCACGGTTTGTGACAAATACTTCAGCCACCAGAGCATCATCGGGGACAATTTTGAGCAGTGGCTCAGCCTGACCAGCACGGGGAACAAAACGAGGGCCAGCCTGGAGATCAAAGACAGTTCCTGCAATGGGAGCTGTCACCCCTTGATATTTGAGGGTTTCGTTGACTTGGGCCAGTTGACTCTCAACTTCTGATAGACGCTTGCTGTTTTCAACAATCATTTTGTTGAGTTCACTATCAATGGCGGCTAGGCGTTGTTGAGCCCCATCCACTTGCTCCCGTTGGGAGCGCTCAACAGACGATTCGGCATTAGTGAGCTCTGCATTGGCTTGACGAATATCGAGTTGTAGCCGTTGTTCTTCCCTGAGGAGTTGATCGATTTCGGCACGGCGATTATCGATTTGCTGCTGTTGTTGTTTACGCTCAATTTCACCACTAGAACGCTGTTCAATCAGTTGGGCTTGCCGATCGCCGACTTGCTGTCTTTGGCGCTCAATTTGTAGAGCTGGGATAGCTCCGGCCAGTTCAGGGTTCTGCACGCGATTTAAAATTTTAGTTTCAATGTCTAGGCTTTCTTTTGCTTGGGTTAAGGTCTGTTGGTTGCGATCGCGAATATCCGCAAGCATCTGTTGATCGATGGTGAGTTGTGTTCGAGCATTAGCCAGTTGTGATCTCGTTTGGGCTAACCGTTGCTGTAATTGCTCTAATTCGAGTTGGGATGCCATCACACGTGATTGGGTCTCCCGTTGAGCCGCCGATACCCGGGCCGCTTGGCTAGCACTGAGAGGACTGTTATTTTCACCAATCTGAGCCCGGAGTACTTGGGTTTCACTGATTAAACTAAGACGATTGAGTGCCAAAGCCCTCACCTCTGATGGTAGATTTATGCGGGTGAGCTGCTGTTGTAAAGCCTGGATATTGGCAGTATTACTGAGGATGGCACGGTAAAGTTGATTTTCTTGGAGTAAAGATTGCTTGATCGCTGAGAGAGATTTTTGACTAGCGGCGGCGGCGTCAGAATCAAAGGTTAATAACAACTCGCCTGCTTCGACCTGATCACCATCTTCTACAAAAACTTCTTTAACAACACCATTGATGGGCGATTGAATCTCCTGAACGGTTTTTTGGGGCTGCAGCTGACCGGTTGCAGTGACAACTTGCTCAATTTTAGCGATCGCCGCCCAAGCGACAGTGGAAACAGTGACCCCAAGGATCACCCAGATAATAGTGCGGGAGAGGGTTGGAGATTGGCGCAACACCACAGGCTGATCGAAGTCAGGTTGCTCGGTTGCCTTGCGGATAGCATCTTCAGAAAAATTGGAGTTAGAAGTAGTTTGGGTCATGGGTTTAGCGATCGCCTTTGCAAAAGATCAACAATAAAGAATCAAAATAAATCAGAGAAATCAGGCAAATTAAGCCTCACTGCGGGACTGCTGCTGATAAAGGCTGTAATATCGCCCTCGCATTGCCATTAACTCGTCATGGGTTCCCTGTTCCGCCACACAGCCCTCGTGCATCAACACAATCACATCAGCATCCTTAATCGTGTCGAGGCGGTGAGTGATAAAAAATACCGTCGTATCGTGAAATGTTCTCTTGAGGTTATTGCACACCTCCCGCTCCGTTAAATAATCGAGGGCGCTAGTGGCTTCGTCTAACACCAAAATTTGGGGACGCTGTAACACCGAGCGGGCGATCGCAATCCGTTGTTTCTGTCCCCCAGAAAGTGCCGCCCCCCGTTCCCCCACCTGCGTGTTATAGCCATTGGGCAGAGCTTCCATAATGAAATCGTGGGCGGCTGCCACCCGTGCCGCGTATTCAATTTCCGCTGGTTCCGCCTCCGGATTTGTCAGGGCAATATTTTCCTGAATGGTTCCCTCAAACAACAGCGTTTCTTGGGGCACAACCCCCACCTGCCGCCGCAACGAGTACAACTCCACCTTATTCACATCGTAGCCATCAATTAAAATTCGCCCCGCTTCCGGTTCATAAAGTCGCGAAAGCAATTTTGTTAAGGTACTTTTTCCCGCACCACTCTGCCCCACCACCGCCACAAAGGTTCCCGCCGGAAAATACAGATTCACATTATTCAGGTTTAACGCCCCATGCTTTTTAAAGCGGAAACTGACATTTTCATAGGTCACTGCCCCTTTAATCAGCGGCATCGGAATATTCTCGCGGTCTTCCTCGCCCTCTTGGGGATGATCGACAATATCGGCTAACCGTTCAAGGGAGATGGAGGTTTCTTGGAAATTCTGCCAAAGTTGGGTGAGTCGTAAAATCGGCGAAGTCACATATCCGGCAATAATCCGAAAGGCGATCAATTGTCCGAGGGTCAACACATCCGGCCCTTCTAATACCAGCGATGTCCCATACCACAGCACCAACAACCCCGACAATTTATTCAAAAAATTACTCACGGAACTGGATGCCGTTGAAGTAATCACCGTGTTAAAACCTGCTGACACATAACGGGCGTATTTTTCTTGCCATTTCCAGCGCGATCGCAGTTCGATGTTTTGAGCTTTTACCGTCTGCACCCCAGTCATTACCTCCACTAAATAGGATTGACTCCGGGCATTTTTCTCGGCTTTTTCCCGCAGTTGCCGCCGAATGATCGGGGAAAAAATTAAGGTCGCCACAATAAAAATAGGGATCACGCTGAGGGCAACCGCCGCTAATTTGCCGTGGTAGTAAAACATCACGACAATATAGACCACGGAAAAAATAGCATCGAGAACAACTGTTAAGGCTGTGCCTGTTAAAAATTGTCTAATTTGCTCTAATTCCCCAACTCTAGTGGAAATTTCCCCGACAGGTCGTTTTTCAAAGTATTGCAGCGGTAAACGGAACAGATGATCGATAATTTCGGAACCTAAACTCATATCAATACGGTTGGTGGTATCGACAAAAAGATAGGTTCTTAAACTACTTAGAACTGCTTCAAAGACAGCTAAAATCAACAACAATGCGCCATATACTTGTAGGGTATCACCACTTTGTTGAACGATGACTTTATCAATGATTTGCTGAATAATCAGGGGGTTCGCTAGGGCAAAAAGTTGTACTAAAAAAGAAGCCACTAAAACTTCAATTAAAATCCATTTATATTTTTTAATGGCGGGAATAAACCAACTAAGACCAAATCGTTCTTCGGGGGTATATTTGCCTTTTTGCAGTAATACAACTTCGACTAAACCATTTTCATCGCCCCATCCTTCTATAAAGTCTTGGGGGTTGCGTTTGACTAAGCCCATATTGGGCATTGCCACGGTAATTTGGCGATCGCCCACTTCATAGACCACGACTAAACTGTCGCGCCATTTCACCATCAGGGGCACAGTGAGACGGGTAACGGTTTTGGTCGGGATTTTCACCAGTTGGGCATTGAGTCCCATCAGCTCGGCGATCGCCCCACAGTTGGGCAACGACAAAACATCATAGCGTTTGAATTGTTCGTCCACAACGCGGCGGATAATGTCGCCCTTAAAGCGCATTTTGTAGTATTGCGCCAACATCTGAAAGCAGGCGATCGCCCCTTCTTTTTCTGTTTTTGCTTTGATGAATGGATAGGTTTTGGGGTTTGTTTCGTCCGGAGTCTCCGGTGCCAAGCCCACAATCTCCACGGGGGCGTAGGGGATCTCTTCCTCTGGCTCTTGTCCATTGTCAAAGGGATCAGGCAACAATTCCACTGGCGGCGGCGGTTCCGGCTCTGGCTGTAAATCTTCGAGTAAATGTGTCCATGCCGATTCGGGAAATCCCACCAAACGGGCGGGCTGAATCCCTTTCACTTCAATAGTTTTCAGCTTTTCTAACCGGAGGCGATCGCCGGGCCCATAACCAAGCAAAGTCCCACCACCACTAAAGAACCATATCTTGCCTAATTCTAGAGAGCTCACCTCCGGACTGGTCGGATCATAGGAGCCCGCTGCTAACTGATACACTTCCGCTTGGGCCGATGCCCCATGGATAATCTCTTTGAGGTTGCCATTGACCTTGGCCTGTCGCGCATAATAATCACTGAGCAAATCAAAAGCTTCTACCATCGAGCAGTGTTCGCTCAATGCTTGATGGAGTTCCGGCGATTGATTAAGCAACGCTAAAAATTCCTGGCTTGTCAAAGTCAAACAAATCACTTCCGTGGAGGCGATCGCCGTTTCACAGGCAACCCCCCGCGCCGCATTCACCCACCCAATTACGCCCCCTTTCTGCAACAAACCCAGGGTCATCGGTGCTTGATTGCGTGGATCATATCCCAGTAAACGTACTTGACCCTGATAAACAATCGACACCTGATGCAACAATTTACCCCGCTGTAAAATCGGTTGTCCCATACGATAGCGAAACGGAGTTAATTTTCCATTTAGCTGTGTCAGCAATTCCGACGATAACTGATTAAAAGGTGAGGTTTGACTTAAAAATTCTAGATAAAGCAGTTTCATGCGAGACAAAATAGGGAAAAATAATTAAGTTTTAGAATAAGAAAAAAGACATTTAAATTAATGTATTGCTATTCTAAATATTGAATGGTCAGTTGATTTTTAACGGATTCCTTTAACCATTTTTCAAATTGTTCATTTATGAGTCGTTGCCGCATTAACTCATCTAATTGAGCTGGCAGAAACTCTTCTAGGCGCAGTACCACATACCACTCACCAATCTTCATCGGTGCTTTTAACGCTCCAGGCTGGGCATTTTTCAAAACTGCGGTAATTTGGGGGTGGGGCGTACTCATTTCCACAGGACCAACCAATCCCCCTGTTTGCGCCTCTGCTCCCTGGGAATATTGTCCGGCAAGGGGAGCAAATGCTGTCGCATCATCCAGAATTCGAAAGTACAGTTCTTGGGCAATCCCAGCATCCTGGGTGCGAATTAATGAATAAATCATTCGATCTAACTGATCTTTTCGTTCCATAAAATAAGCTTCTATATTATTTCCCCACCTAACTTGTTTAAGCTTTTCAATTTTTAGGGGGCGAGTTGCGATCGCCGATAACTGTTCTGGCTGTAGATCATTATTCTGCAACCAAATTTGTAATTGACTTTCTGACTTTAGTTGTAATTTTTTTACAAACTGTTGGATTGCAATCTGGATATCTTCGGGGTTATATTCTATTTCCTCTAAGCTAGTAATTTCTTGATCAAGAATGATTTCTCTAGCTAACTGGGGCAATAATTGATATTGGACAAGTAACCTAATTAAATCATCTTGTTCCAGGTTTTGCTCTCTAATTCGAATTCTCATGAACGAGTTTCCTTGACGAAATAGTATCTGTAGTGAAAATCAGTCAAAATAATTGAAGCATTTTATTAATTTAATTTGTCTATTATTTTTAAAGTTTTTCCCAATAACACCAAGCTTTTAGTCTAAAAAGATTTATGCTAAATTAAAAAAAATTATGGGCTAGCCCAGTCTATTTAATCAGAAGTCTTTGAAGGTGCAATATGTAGTTTTTATGCTGAATAATGGAGTGTGTATTTTTCTTTAAATTTTTTCCTCTAGATACAAGTAAGGGGGGTGAATAAGGATGAAATAACTTTATCTATTAAGGCCAAAAACAGTAGATTTTCAGGTGTTTTATCGGTTTTTATAAGACCTATTTAAGAATAGAGAATCTCTCCAGAGATTTTGTACAAAACTTAAGAGACTTGGGCAGGATTTGTGTTAGCAATCACGCTTTAAAACTTTCAAGAAGGTTCGAGAGTGAATCAAAAATGCGTTGACTCCGTTATTGCATTTGGGTAAACAGTGCCTGACTAATAAGTAAATTCCAGGGAGGACAGATACTGTTCATCCCTGGAACTTTAGTTCAGGGTTAACTTATGCAAAAACCTCGCTTTCAAAACCACTGAGCTGTACACCGGTAAAGATGCCTAGTAGATCACTGGGACTAGCCGACATCATAGTGTTAATAGATGTGTCAGCCAACTGAACCTCGTTAACGCTTAAGTTGCCTAAGACAATACGGTCAATGCCGAGTTCAAAGTCAGTGATGGTATTAACGCCTGCCCCGCCGGAGTTGAGGACAAAGGTTCCTAGACCCTTGCCACCCGTGAGAATGTCATCACCTATGCCACCATTCAGGATGCCGTTGCCGCGATCGCCGCGCAGGATGTCATCATCACTCTGGCCGTACCCGGAATCGTCACCGCCCAAGGCGTTCATCACATCATCCGAGTTATTGCGGCCCCACATCTGGTTATCCAGGTTATTTAAGGAAGTGGTGTTGTTGCGATTCCCCAGGATACGCTGCCGTAAATTTGTGTTGAAGATATCAAAGCTATCTTCAACACCTTCTTCATCACTGAAGAGGATGTTACCCAGATTCACATTGTTGCTAAATGGCCCCAAAACTCTTTGAAAAATAGAGGAAATTAAATTTATCGCTCTAAAGATAACCTGGCCATTAGTAGATTCACCAAGTACACTATCATCACGGAAGTTGAGGTTTTGGATACGTTCATCCAGAGTACGGCCTACATCCTCTTGAGCAAATGCTGTTTCTGGAGTACTGAAGTTATCTAGTAAATACTCAGCTAGAGCATCCTGTTCAGTTCCATCTGCTGCGAAGGTGGCATCCCCGGTTAGCTGATTGTCGTCTTGACCATCGCCATCAAGGTCAGTGAGATCAACTCGGTTGACTGAGTCACCTGTGGGAAATGGATAGCCATCACCACCACTTGCTAAAAAGTTGAGGGTGACAATACGGAAGGTCTGATTAGCATCGCCTACAATTTCGCCATCGCGCACCAGTTCAGCGATAAGGTCATCGTTTTCATCAAAGATGCCAGCACTAATGATGCGATCGCCTTCAGCCAGGTCTGGGTCATAGGAAAACTTAACGCCAGAGATTTGAGGGAATTGACCAGCAACACCAGGAATGAGACTTACACCATGCTCAAGCACCGCCACTAATTCAGCTTTTGTCAGGGTTAGCAAGGTCAAGCCATTGTTAAAGGCCAGAGCCGCTTGGATGTCGTTCTGGCTAATGCCACCTTCAGGCTTAACAACGTTACCGTCACTGTCAAACACTGCTTCGTTAGGCAAACGAACGGCTTCAGTACCGCCAGCAGGGACAACAACTTGCCCAATGGAAGCGCGGATACCGCCACCATTTTTGATGGATACAACTACTTCGGAATCGAATTCTTTGGCGATCGCCAAGTTTGCATCAGCAGTCAAGTTACCCAGGTTGGTTTCCTGTGTCCGCACCCCGTCCGTTTCTTCAGGCGTGTCAAGACCAGAGCGATTGCCGTTGAGGAAGACATCAGAGATACCGAAAACATTGCTTTCAGTAGCAAGAATTTGAGCTTCGATCGCGTTCACAATTTCTTGAATCTCAGGGTCAACCAGATTCTCAGCGTTGAGGTCGGCTACACCTTGAGCATCGGTCGCATAAGCCCCAGATACTGTTGGGTCGTAGCTTTCAGGAATAATGTTACCGTCAGCATCAAAGTCAATCACCAAGCGGCCCACATATTTGTAACTACCATCTGTGTTGACCAGTGCAGTCTTGGTTCCACCTGCGTTGTCGATAAACTCAGGATAGTCACCTTGATTACTATCCCCTGCACGAGGACGATCGTTCTCATCAAACAGGCGAGTATTGGAACCGCCGCCAACGATGATATCAACGTTAACCAACCGCTCTGCCAAAGCACGCTCAATGTTGAGCTGTTGCATATGAGACAACAGTACAACCTTGTTCATGTCGGGATTTGCAGCCAACAAAGCATCAACCTCAGCCTGAATTTCTGCGGCCAAAGCATCCAACTGTGCTGGAGTAGGATTTAAGTCAAAATCAGATGGGAAAATGCCCACATCACCAGAGTTCGAGATTCTGTCCAGGGTTGGTGTGGTCGCACCCACGACACCAATATCCTCACCATTGACATCAATCACTGTGGAAGAAGTAACAACGTTGGCTTGAGGAGCCTGACCACCTACAACAGCTAAAGGAGCCAAATTTGCATCGGTGGAGAAGTCTAAGTTAGCGGATAGATAGGGGAAGTTAGCCCCAGTGAAATCTTCACCCAAGATGCTTCCCGGAGCAGAGCCGTCAATTAAGCTAGCTAGGGTTTCGGTACCGAAGTCGAATTCATGGTTACCGAGGGCGATCGCCTGGAAACCCAATTCATTTTGGATTTGGATATCAGCAATACCCCCAGAACCAAAAGCAGCTGCAGAAGCATCAAAGAACAAGCCAGGAATGAATGCATCACCGGAGGACAACGTTAAGGTGTTATCGACAATGCCGTCATTACCCAGGTCTTGAGCACGGAGCGCATTCAAGACGGCGGAGAAGTTGGGAATATCCTGAACTGCAGCGGCGCCAGCCTCCTGATCAGCCGCATGGAGCAACTCTAGGGTGAAAACTTCAGGCTCTGATGACAGATCCAGGCCGATGATTAATGGATCGTGGTCAGAAGAGCGAAATGGATTTGCTCCAAACAGCCCATCAATTTGCGCCTGAGGCTTGAAGTTGGTGTTGTAATCAAATGCAGAAGCTTCATCGGCGTTGATGTGCCATTCGGCGGCATCCACGACCTGAGATGCAAGAGATTCATTCGCCAATGCATAATCCAAGGCACCAAACGCTTGAACTTGGGGACTCGTTTCCAAATCTAGTGGGAAACCAAAGGAGTAGATGCTTTCACCGTCAGGAAGGAATTTTTCAATCGTATCCACATAACCTTCATCTAGCAGATATTGGATGGGATCTTCCATTCCATAGGCGTTGAGGTCACCCAGAATCAGGAAGTCGCTGTCACCGGAACCGGTGGGATCAGTATCTAACCAAGCATTTACTGCGATCGCTGCTTGCAGACGGGCCTCATTATTGTTGCCAGTGCCGTCACCCGTCCCGGCATTATTCCCAAAGGGACTTACTGAGCCTTTGGACTTAAAGTGGTTGTTGACTGCCGTGAAGGTTTCCCCGGTCGCTAACTCTTCAAAAGTGACAGCGATAGGATTCCGGCTAGTGCCAGAGCCATCAAATACGGGGTTACCTGGGTCAACACCGAGCCCTGCGAGATCACTATCAGAAAGAACTGCGACTGTCGTACCTTCAGCAATGCCGACCGTATTTGCGTTGTAAATGAAACCCACCGCGATCGCATCTGTTCCTACATAGTCCGTACCGGGATCCACATACTGATAGTTCGCCCCCGGAATCACTGCATTCAGGGCATCAGCTAGAAAGCCAATCGCAAACTCACCGTCACCATTGACATCGCCAAACTCGTTTTCGAGTTCGACTAGACCAAAGACATCTGCTTCAATCTCCGCTAGCGCTGAGACTAACTTGGCCACCTGACGATCAAACTCTTCCTGGTTATCAGCACCCCGGGGATCGAGGCCGTCGGGTCCAGACGTCAAGTTTTCATCGCCCAGTGAGGTAAAGAAGTTCAAGACATTAAAGGATGCGACCTTAAGGCTAC
Source organism: Picosynechococcus sp. PCC 7002 (assembly GCF_963860125.1). NCBI lineage: Bacteria > Bacillati > Cyanobacteriota > Cyanophyceae > Chroococcales > Geminocystaceae > Picosynechococcus > Picosynechococcus sp. PCC 7002. Next base: position 69,943 of record NZ_CAWLFA010000007.1, on the reverse strand, counting down.
CGCCAACATCTGGAGCTTCGGTCGGACGAGGGTTAGTGTTAACAAACTCCACGGTATCAACGGGATTGATGCGATAGATTTCGTCACCAGAGCCTCCGGAACCGCGACTAAACCGCACTACCCCAGTGAGACCAGTCACTGTGTCGCCCACATTCAAATCGTCATTCGCATCCAGTTGTCCTGCCGCATCTCCTGGTTCAGAGGGAATCTCGAACGGAATCACTGCCGGATTTTGAGCAGTACTGCCATCATCCAAAATCACCGTGTTGCGTACACCCAGGTCTTGGTAAGCTTGGAAACCGTCAACGCTGGGCATATTAGTCTGGGTATAGGTTTCTAATCGGCCATCGGCGTAGAGGCCGACATCGCCGAAACGGCCCAGTGTAAAGAGGTCGGACACGGTCAATTCCTGAGGAATGGTGACCAACATACCTTCATAGGCTTCCAGATCCGCAATCAGGGCACCGTCACTGTTGGTCACTGTCTCCGCGACCGGAAATGTCAACGTGGCTGGAGTCACCTGGTTGCTATTGTCACTGTCATTGATGACTTCGACTGTCACTCCTGAAAGTTGAGTTTCTCCGAAGAACTCATTCACTGTACCCGTCACGCGAACAATATCACCAACGTTCACATCTACAATCGGACTGTTGCCGTCAAAGATAAACAGTCCTTCCGAAGTAGCCGCATCCCCGTCAGCGTCAGCATCTTCTTCTTGTACAAAGAAGCCATTGAAATCACCGTTTGTACCCGCATCGCCATCTTGAAAATCGCCGACCACTACGGCTTCAATGGTGACCAGTTCGCCTTCCAGGGGACTCACGTCACCATTTCCTTGAATCGTGCTGATCAGGGTCAAGGGAGGAAGATCATCATCGCTAATACTACTTACACTAAAAGCATTTGCAGGCAGTATTTGTCTCGTGCTGTCATTTCCAGACCAGTTAGATTTATTGCTAATGGCTGCAAGTAATTCTGCTTTGGTTCCAGTCGTGATTCCTGTGTAAATGGCGTTATCAATTTCGTCTAAAGCAACTGCAGTTTCGCCATTGACCAATCCTGTAGGTAGAGCAGACGTATTGGAGTTAGTAGAATCAGATTGCCAAACACCAGGATTACCTTCGCTGTTGAGAGCGTAAATAAACGTAGGGCTGCTTGCATCTCCTTGGTAAGCAATAATTTGGTCACCAGAAGCTGAGAACGAAATACCACTAACAACAGGATTAATAATTGTCCCAGCATCAACATCTGTGAGTGCAGTCCAGGTAAACGTACCTTCATTGGATCTGAATGTACCAGCCGCTTGCCAGCCGTTATCAGTAAAGTTAATCTCTGTGCCAGCTCCCAGATCAATTAAAGGGACAAAAGCAAATTCGTCAGGGTTATCAAAATTAAAACCGATGATAGCAATATCACCTGCGGACAAAATTGTAGCCGTCACGTAAAATTCTCCCTTTGAATTTGAATTAAGTTAAATCGGGTAAATCGGAAACGTTTTGTTAATTTGAGAAAAGCCATGATCAATGAAAAATCTTCATGCATCATTGCATTTGTTAATTTGCAAGTCTGAGGGAATCGCCTCACAATACAAGGACTTCAAAGTTGCATGCCGATTCTTCTAATTACTCATCTGCCAAAATGTTCATCGAAGTTAGGAGGTAGTTTTAGGTATCCTAAATTCGACGATTATATTTGGGGTCAATATGATCTATGCTGATGAAACTAATAACATCGAGCTCTCAAAAAATGCCTCCAATAGAAGCGGTTCGAAATAGTGACGCTATCTTTCGTACCATCAACATTGTTCAAATTGACACCTAAATTAAAATTTTGCCTTAAAGAAAGCTACAGATTTTGAGCTGAGTTAGGTTGAGTTGTCATACACTTTAAAAACTTATCCAACAAAATAATCTCCTAGTTTCCTAAAGAAACAGTAAAGCCTGCCTTAAGTCTTGGAGAAAATACGCGGAAATCCCAGGAAAATACTTAGGTTTTCTCAGCGACTGCTTATAAGGTAAAGATAAAGAGACAGGATGTCTTGCTTCTATATTTAGTAAGATCAAGCAAAAGTATGACGAGAACACAATAGGTTACAATTTTACTGGATGGCAAAGTATATTTTGGTTTGTGAAAAATAATTTAGTTTTCTCTAAATGTGTAGTCAATCACATTAGATTACTGTGGAATTTTATCCATTACCATAATTCATTATCACTCCCTCCCTTTAGTATTACCTTAAATAAAGTTTTACTTTTAATTTTTCAATCCCACAGCATTTTTATGGTGATTAGGGTGCAATTTGGGGTTTGTATGATTTATAGCTAATTTAGGGATATTGCCAAGAGTCTATTCTGTTGACTCCAAACAAAAGTTTGTTCAGTCTCGATGGAAGCAATTTAAACTTGTGCGATCGCCTTCAAAAGCTAAATTTTTCCCGAAGCATGACGATCAACAAAATAGACTGTATTTCTCAGAAATGGTTTTACAGTGGAGAGTGTCCAACTTTTCAAAGATTACTCTATGATTACCGTTCCTGGGGGAACTATCAAACCCCACTGGTTTGTCCGTCGTGATCTCGATGGTTTTTTTGGCCTCGCACTGAATAATTTTGTCCAAATCCTAGTTATTGTTAGTCTGACTCAAGGGGTGCTGCAATTTCCGGCCGAACTGCTTTATGGCCGCATTTTGCCAGGTAGTGCCCTTAGCTTAATCGTCGGAAATGCTTATTACAGTTGGCTCGCCTATAAGCAGGGTTGCGCAGAACAGCGGGACGATATTACTGCCCTTCCCTATGGCATCAATACCATCAGTTTATTTGCTTATATTTTTCTCGTGATGTTGCCTGTCCGTCTCCAGGCGATCGCCAATGGCGCCAGTTCCGAACAAGCAGCAGAATTAGCTTGGCAAGCAGGTATTATTGCCTGTCTTGGGTCCGGCATTATTGAACTAGGGGGCGCTTGGATTGCCGACTACTTAAGGCGCTTTGCTCCCCGAGCAGCCCTCCTTTCGACCTTGGCAGGCATTGCCCTCACCTTTATTTCTCTTGGGTTTATGCTGCGCACTTATGCCCATCCTGTGGTTGCTTTTTTGCCGTTGGGTATCATCTTGCTTACCTACTACGGCAAAGTAAATTTTCCATTGCCAGGGGGATTACTGGCGATCATCTTTGGCACGGCCCTAGCTTGGGCAACTGGCCTCCTGAGTTGGGATGGCGGTCAATTTTCTACAGTGATTACCCCCATTCAATTTTATCTACCTCAATTGTGGCTCGGTAATCTCTGGGAAGCTCGCACTGAGCTAATTTCCTATTTCAGCATCATTTTACCCATGGGACTTTTTAGCTTGATTGGTAGTCTGCAAAACCTTGAAAGTGCAGAGGCAGCGGGAGATAAGTTTCCAGCGACCCCAGCCCTCGCGGTTGATGGGATTGGCACCCTGGTGGCCGCGCTTTTTGGCTCCTGCTTTCCGACCACAATTTATATTGGTCATCCTGGCTGGAAAGATATGGGAGCACGCATTGGCTATTCTTGGCTAAATGGTTTAGTTATGGGAATTTTGTGTCTCACCGGCACCATCAGTTTATTGAATTATTTCATTCCAGTCGATAGCAGCATGGCAATTGTCCTGTGGATTGGTATCGTTATTGTTACCCAGAGCTTTACGGCGACTCCCTTACATCACGCCCCGGCGGTGGTAATGGGTCTTTTGCCAGGGATTGCCGCTTGGGGAGCACTCATTGCCAAAAATACCCTACGAGTAGCAGGTCTGGGTAATCCGGATGCTCCTTTCAGCGAGGCGCTAATATCAGGCTTTGAGGCTAGCGATACTTTTATTACTGGCGCTTTTGCACTGGAACAAGGTTTGATCTTATCGGCCATGATCCTCGCGGCGATGACTGTGCATATTATCGAACAGGAATTTGGCAAAGCGGCGCTGTGGACTTTGGGAGCGGCAGTGTTGTCTTGGTTAGGGCTAATCCATGCTTACCAATGGACACCTGGCGACACGATTTTACGCATTGGCTGGGGAGCAGGCGCGACTTGGGCAGCAGGCTACTTGTTATTAACGATTCTCTTGGTTTATGTACAGTGGACTCACAAAAAACAACCGCAGTCTGACACTGAGGAAATTGAGATTTAACTAAGGCATTAACTTAGGCGATCGCCTTAATCCAAACCATCATCAAATACTCCATCAAAGGAGCCATCTCGATCCTAATCGGCATTGGCCTGATTTTCTTGGGCGCACAAAATATAGAACACAAACACTGACAGACTTCCTTGGGTATCCAACAGCCCAAGGATTTTTCATTTTCACCCTAGTTCTTGAAATATCGTGCGCCATGCGCGATTTGTAACCGTAGAGGGCGATTCGTAATAATTGCGCTAAACTAATTGTTAGTTAACCTAACTATTTGGGTGGCAATCTATCCTCACAATGAATACTCAAGGCTCTTCTTCATCTCTTTGTGCCGCTAGTCTCATGACCGTTATTCCGGTGGTCACCCGCTTTTTACGAGCCGAACTCCGCACCCATGGGCAGCCTCATTTTTCCCTATCTCAACTCCGAGTGCTGTATTTTCTCAATCGGCAACCCCAAGCCTCCCTATCAGAGGTTGCTGACTATCTAGATGTGACCCGTCCGACGATGTCGGCCATGGTTGAGCGGTTAGTCCAGCGTAATTTAGTCCAACGCCAACAAGATCCACACGAACGGCGGCGCATTGCCCTGAGCCTGACCGACCACGGCACCGCTGAATTGGATCGCGTCTATGGGGCCACCCTAGCCAGTGTCACCCAACGCCTAGAAGGGTTATCAGCAGAGCAAACGGCTCAAATGATGCAAGGTTTCACCATCTTAGAGGGGATTTTTGCTGAAAAGTAGCTTTATCAATCAATAAACAGCGACAAGACTCGCTTTTTCTGCCTGGTATTGACTGAAGAGAAATCTCATACCACAAGCTCCCCAATTCCCAGACCCTACACCTATTAACTTCCTTATTCCTTCCATGTCCGTCATCACCACCCACAATTTAACTAAACGCTTCGGCCTCAGAGCTGCTGTGGATACTTTTAGTTTGTCCGTTGAGCCAGGGGAAGTCTTTGGTCTCCTTGGGCCTAATGGGGCTGGCAAAAGCACCCTGATTAAAATGCTGACAACGCTACTACCCTCTAGTTCAGGACAGGCGATGGTCGCCGGATACAATGTTCAGCGTCAGCCGATGGAAGTCCAACGACGGATCGGCTATGTGCCCCAGGCGCTTTCGGTGGATGGCACCCTAACGGGCTATGAAAATATGCTGATTTTAGCCAAACTCTATGGGGTTCGTCGTCGCCAGCGCCTAGAACGAATCCGAACAGCGCTCCATTATGTGGGCTTAGACACCGTGGCCCACCGCTTGGTCAATACCTATTCGGGTGGCATGATCCGTCGTCTCGAAATTGCCCAGGCGACCTTGCATCGACCGCCAGTGCTGTTTTTAGATGAACCCACAGTCGGGCTGGATCCGGTTGCTCGTAAAGCGATGTGGGATCTGATTTTGCAACTGCGGCAGGATCACAATACCACCATATTTCTGACGACTCACTTTATGGATGAAGCGGATGTGTTGTGCGATCGCCTTGCCATTCTCTACCAGGGACAACAGGTGGCGATCGGCACACCCAGCACCCTAAAAACAGGCATTCCCCAGACAGATGCCACGCTAGACGACGTATTTATCCACTACACCGGTGACTATTTCACCACCCAAGAAGACGGAGGCTATCATGACACTTCAACCACACGACGGACTGCAAAACGGCTGGGCTAAACCCACTAACCTTCAGTTTGCCACGACCGAATTTCTTCACAAAACCCTCGTTACCGCCGAATTAGAAATCCGCAAGCTACGGCATGACCCAGTGCAACTCTTTACCCGAGCGGTGCAGCCAGTGTTATGGCTGACCATTTTTGGGCAGGTGTTCACCCAGGTGCGGGGCATTCCCACGGGCAATCTGACTTATATTGACTTTATGACACCAGGAATTTTGGCCCAGAGTGTCTTGTTTATGTCAATTTTTACTGGGTTGCTTGTTATCTGGGAGAAAGATTTAGGTATCTTGCACAAGCTAATGGTGAGTCCGGCTCCCCGCTCAGCTCTGGTGCTGGGAAAGGCCATTGGTGCCGGGGTACGATGCCTATCACAGCTTGTTATTGTCTATTTGGTAGCCATTTTCTTGGGGGTCAATCTGGATTGGCACCCGCTAGCCATATTAGGGGTGGCGATCGCCGTTATGCTGGGGGCCATTCTTTTTTCGGCTCTGTCCCTATCGGTGGCTTGTTGGGCACAAACCCATGAGCGGGTTATGGGGGTTGGCCAGTTGATGATGATGCCTCTGTTCTTTGCCAGTAATGCCATTTATCCAATTTCCATCATGCCGCCATGGCTACAACTCCTCTCGCGACTGAACCCACTCACCTATCTTGTTGATGCCCTGCGCAACCTAATGTTAGTTGGCTCTGTAGAAAGCTATGGCTTACTCACAGATTTTGCGGTGCTCCTTGGCGGTGCAACCGTTTTGGTTACCCTCTGCGGCAGGTTATATCCTCGTCTGGTGCGATAACCAGCTAAATACCCTCAAACTTCCAGAGGCTCCAACGGAATGTGATTTTAAGTAACAGAAAAGAAAAAATTAAGTTTTAGCTATCGATCGCTGGATTTTTAGACAGATTATCAGTCTTAATTAAGCCATGTCGCAGTGCGATGACAACTGCCTGGGTGCGATCGCGGGCCTCTAGCTTTTGTAAAATAGCATGGACATGAACGCGCACGGTACTTGCGGCAATGTAAAGGGTTTCAGCAATTTCAGAATTACTTTTACCGTTGGCAATCAGCGCTAAAATCTCCCCTTCTCGCTGGGTTAGGGGATTATCTTGCGCCGGGACGGATCGAGGCATTTCAGCCATGGGCTGCTGAAACTGGGCGCGAATTTGTTGAGTAGCCTGGGCATCCCACCAAGAAGCTCCTGCTGCGATGGACTGAATGGCCAAAATTAATGACTCGGCGTCCACGCCTTTGAGGCAATAGCCTTGGGCTTGGGCTTCGATAAGGCGATTAATCAAGGTGGGTTGAGAATGGGAGGTCAACACGAGGATGGGTAATTGGGGCTGCTGCTGCTTGATTTGACGACAGGTTTCAACGCCACCGATGCCTGGTAACCCTACGTCTAAAATGATAATGTCAAATTCTTGCTTGGTTATTAAATCAAGGGCTGTTTCACCATCTTCAGCTTCTGCGGTGATTTCTAGCAGTGCTTCTTGCTGGAGGCGTGTGGCTAGTCCTAGCCGGAATAGCTCATCGTCTTCAATTAATAAGACTTTAAGAGGTGAGGTCATACTGTCGTTTTGCTGGTGACAGAAATAGGTAACTGGTTGATATAAGCAGGTAAACGAAAAGCAAAGATTGCGCCTTGAGTATCGGATTCTGCCCAAATTGTACCGCCATGAGCTTCTATAATTTGGCGACTAAGATAAAGTCCTAATCCTGTACCTTTGGCTTGGCGATCGCCTTGACCCTGGTAGAAGCGATCAAACAAATGTGGCAACTCATTAGCGAGAATACCCTGTCCCTCATCTATGATTTGTACTTGGCAGTGACCATTGGTAGATCCCATGACCACCTGTACTGAACTGCCGCGTCGGGAATGGTTGACAGCATTTGACAATAAATTGACTAATACCCGTGAGAGCTGTAAGGCATCCCCATTGACGCAGTAAGACCGCCGAAAATCAGAATTTTCATCCCTCACCCGTAGATGAATTTGGCGCGAGGTGGCGAGGGGAACAACATCCGTCACGGCTTCTTCAACCAGAGTGAGTAAATCAACTTGTTGGCAATGTAGCCGTAACCCTTCAGCATCGTTGCGGTAAACATCCATCAACGTTTCCACCAGTTGCAACGTCTTTTGATGGCTGTGGGTCATAACGTCAAAGACGTGGTGTTGAGCCAGGGAAACCGGGCCAAAGTTTTCGCTACGCAACGCCTTTAATGTCTCCAGAGCCCCCAATAGTGGCGTTTTCAGATCATGGGTAAGGGTCGAAACAAAATCCTCCCGCATGCGGGCGAGTTGCTCCTGGGCTTGGATCTGTAATCGTTGCCGCGTAATGGCCTGTTCATAGGTTTGCAGGCGATCGCCTAAATAACCCGTAATCCCTAACGCGAGTACCGTAATCATACGATTTGCGACAGTTGCAGGCGTCACCATGCCGATTCCCGGAATCAATAAATTTAACAGCGTAAAGGCGATCGCCACAGCAGTTACCCAAATGGTGTCTCGACGGCTGAGCCGGGTGCTAGCGATAAGCACTGCCCCGACGTACAAATATCCAAAAATGTAGGGCGGGGGTGTGCTGTACTCCAGCAGGATAACCAAAATAAAGATGACCCCAATCAGCCAATGAATGCGATGACGGGCCTGAATTAACTGATCAAAATAGGAGGCAGATTTAGACCGGGTCATAGGAGAAATTGGGCCTACTTTAAGAATTAAAAGATACTGGGCAACTTAAATTATTTATCAATCTATTTATTTTAAGAGTTGAACTGGATAAACAGGCTGAATTTATATCATTTGATATAAATACTTATAGGCTTTGTCTAAACGCTTCTAAACAAATCCAATTTTTCTGCCTAATCCTGGCGATATAAATCCCACATAAACTCGACTCTATACCTTGTCAAAGCCATTAAAAAAGCGAAATAGTGTTGTTGTTATCAACCATTCTTAAGACTGATGAATACGGGATTTAAACACTCCAAAATTCAAACGTTTTATTTCCCTTATTAGTTAGGAGTTTCTTCCCATGACACAGGGATTTTTTCAACTCGCGATCGCCTTGGCAATTTTACTGTCAGTTGCGCCTTTTTTAGGCAGGTATATGGCACGGGTTTTTATGGGACAGAAAACCCTGCTCGACCCTATTGCTATCCCGTTAGAGCGATTGCTATTTACCATTGGAGGCTTTGCTAATCAGTCTTCGATGACGGGTAGAAAATATGTCAGTGCGGTACTGGTAAGCAACTTGGTGATGGGGATTCTGGTTTTCTTCATCTTCCTATTGCAAAGAGCATTGCCACTAAATCCGACTAATTTGACGGCCCCCAGTTGGCATTTGGCCCTGCACACTGCTATTTCGTTTGTCACCAATACAAATCAGCAACATTACTCCGGTGAAACCACCTACAGCTACTTTTCCCAGGTAGGGGCACTGGGTTTTTTAATGTTTACCTCAGCAGCAACGGGGATTGCAGTGGCGATCGCCTTTATTCGGGGTTTGACGGGAAATGCCCTCGGTAATTTTTATGTTGATTTGACTTTATCAATCACACGGATTTTACTGCCGATTTCGATTGTGGGGGCGATCGTCCTAGTGATTGCTGGTGTACCGGAGACATTCGCCGGGCCAGCCGTTGCCCAAACCTTAGAAGGTGCAACTCAATACATCGCCCGGGGCCCCGTCGCCCACTTTGAAATCATTAAAGAATTAGGTGAAAATGGCGGCGGCTTTTTTGGGATCAACTCGGCCCACCCCTACGAAAATCCCAATAACTTTGTAAATCTATTTACTAACATTATCATGCTGATCATTCCAGCAGGACTGATTTTGACCTACGGCATTATGGCGCGTAAACCCCGTCAGGGCTGGCTGATTTTTGGCATGGTCTTTATCTTTTATGTTCTTATGGTGGGCATCACTGCTTACGGTGAGTATGTCGGTAATCCGCTGGTGAACAACATTCTGGGTGAACAAGTTCCCAACTTAGAAGGTAAAGAAGTACGCTTTGGCTGGGCACTTACTGCACTCTGGGCAGTGTCTACGACCGGAACTATGTGTGGGGCGGTCAACGGGATGCATGACTCTTTGATGCCCCCTGGTGGGTTTGCCACCCTCTCGGATATATTTCTGCAAATTATTTGGGGGGGACAGGGTACAGGTACCGCCTACCTATTCGTTTTCTTGATTTTGACTGTTTTCCTGACCGGGTTAATGGTTGGACGCACCCCAGAATTTCTCAGCCGCAAAATCGAGAAACGGGAAATTGTCCTTTCTAGCATCATCTTACTGGCTCACCCGATCGCCATTCTGATTCCCGGCGCGGTTACCCTGGCTCTTCCTGAAGCTTTGGCAGGCATCAGTAACCCTGGCTTTCATGGCGTTTCCCAAGTGATTTATGAGTATGCTTCTGCTGCTGCGAATAATGGTTCCGGCTTTGAAGGCTTGGGAGATAACACTCTCTGGTGGAATCTGAGCACGAGCTTTTCGTTAATCGTTGGTCGTTATGTGCCCATCATTGCCCTGATTTATCTGGCCGACAGCATGGCCCAGAAACAATCAGTCCCAGAAACAGCTGGCACTCTTTACACTGACAGCTTTTTATTCACAGGTGTAACCGCAGGCACCATCCTCATTCTTGGAGCATTAACTTTCTTGCCGGTGCTGGCATTGGGACCGATTGCGGAAGGGTTTGCGATCGCCAAAGCCGCCGCTGAAGTTACGGCTGGGCTCTAACCCTTGATGAGTAATTGCTTCGCTGAACACCGTTAATCTTTAGTTTCTTAACCCATTACTAGCCATGACCAGTTCCATACAACCCCGCCATCAACCCGGTGGACCCCGCGAGGGGCGACGACACACCCCAAAAGTCGATATGTCAGGTCTTTACCAGCGGGCATTTAAAGAAGCGTTTTACAAACTTGATCCACGGGTGATGATCAAAAACCCCGTCATGTTTGTGGTGTGGGTGGGCACGATCATCACGATTTTGCTGACTTTCAACCCAAATCTCTTTGGCTCTGTGCCGGACAACTCAGTTTTGTTTAATGGTTTAATTGCCATCATCCTGTTCTTTACGGTTGTTTTTGCTAACTTCGCTGAAGCAGTAGCCGAAGGTCGGGGTAAGGCTCAGGCGGATGCGCTGCGCTCTACGAAGTCAGAGACAACCGCTCGCAAAATTTTAGCTAATGGCTCCATTGAGGAGGTTTATTCCACCAGTTTGAGCCGGGGCGATCGCATCAAAGTCATCGCAGGCGATATTATCCCCGCCGATGGCGAAGTGCTCGACGGCGTTGCCTCCGTGGATGAATCAGCAATTACTGGGGAATCTGCTCCAGTGTTAAAAGAAGCAGGTTCAGATGTAGCCAGTTCCGTCACGGGTGGCACCAAAATTATTTCCGATGAGCTGATCATTCAAGTAACCGCCGACCCAGGTAAAGGCTTCATTGATCGCATGATTGCCTTAGTCGAAGGAGCCGAACGCAGTAAAACCCCAAACGAAATTGCCCTGACGGTACTACTAGCGGTGCTGACCCTGGTATTTTTAATTGTCGTCGCCACTCTACCGACTCCAGCCGCCTATATTGGCAGTCCCGTCAGCGTAGCCATTTTGATCGCGCTGCTGGTGGCGTTGATTCCCACTACGATTGGTGGACTACTGAGCGCGATCGGCATTGCCGGGATGGACCGCGTCGCACAGTTTAATGTCGTGGCGACTTCTGGTCGAGCGGTGGAAGCCTGCGGCGACATCAATACTCTGGTGTTAGATAAAACTGGCACCATTACCCTAGGTAATCGTCTGGCCGAGGAATTTATTCCTTTGAATGGTCATAGTTTAGAGAAAGTCGCAGCGGTGGCGCTGGCTGCCAGTATCTTTGACACCACCCCTGAAGGAAAGTCCATTGTGCGATTAGCGCAGCAGCAAGGAGCCGCGATCGCCTTCGACAAAGATGCGGCGGAAGCAGTAGACTTCTCTGCCCGTACCCGCATGAGCGGCATAAATTTAACCGATGGTGGCGAAATTCGCAAAGGAGCGGTGGATGCAATTCGCGGCTTTGTAAGATCCCGTGGTGGTACAGTCCCTGAAACTCTAGATCAAGCTTTTGAGCGGGTTTCTCGCTTAGGTGGTACACCCCTTGCCCTCTGTCAAGATGATGAAATTTATGGGGTAATTTACCTAAAAGACATCATCAAATCCGGCATTCATGAACGGTTTGACCAACTGCGACGGATGGGAGTTCGTACCGTCATGTTGACAGGGGATAACCGTATTACCGCTGAAGTGATTGCCCGTGAAGCTGGTGTCGATGACTTTGTTGCTGAGGCTACCCCTGAGGATAAAATTCAGGTCATTCAGGCGGAACAGGCACAAAGCAAACTGGTAGCCATGACAGGGGATGGCACCAACGATGCCCCAGCTTTAGCCCAAGCAAACGTTGGTTTGGCAATGAATTCCGGCACCCAAGCTGCTAAAGAAGCCGCAAACATGGTCGATCTTGACTCTGACCCCACCAAGCTAATTGACCTAGTCACGATTGGTAAGCAATTGCTGATTACGCGCGGCGCGTTGACCACTTTTTCCATTGCCAATGATATTGCTAAATACTTTGCCATTATCCCAGCGATGTTTGCAGCGGCGGGCATCGGCGCCCTCAACATTATGGGGCTGAATAGCCCTCAATCGGCTGTTCTGTCTGCTCTCATCTACAACGCTCTAATTATTCCAGCTCTGATTCCTTTGGCTTTAAAAGGAGTGAAGTTTCGTCCTTTGACAGCTAACCAACTACTGCAGCGCAACATGCTGATTTTTGGTCTGGGTGGAGTCATCGCGCCCTTTATCGCCATCAAGCTTATCGATGTTGTTGTTGGCAGAGTTGGTTTGGCCTAAAGGGCTCTACATCATGGTCTTTTTTCTTCATATACCGTTAATGTCCGAATCTTCGAATGTTCAAGCGTCTAGTAAATCTGAAATATCTTCAGCGGAGCTTACCCCGATGGAAAGTGCTATGACCTCGGCGACTATTTTGATCGTTTACCACGAGAAAGCAACCCGACTAATATTGACGAATTTTCTGCAACCGGAAGGCTACCGCATTTGTGGGGCAGCGAATTGGGAAGCTGCTTTTGAGCAGTTACAACATCAGACTATTGATCTAGTAATTTTAGATTTCGCCATTGCTCAACAAGTTGAAGGCGGGTACTTAGGAAAACTACTCTCGCTTTATCCCAGCATCCGCGTGGTGATGATTTGTGACCATTGCAGCTTGGAAGAGGCTGTTGATGCTATGAAACAGGGGGCGGTGGATTTCATTCATGAACCCCATGGTTATTTCCAACGTCCCTTTGAGCCTGATCATATTCGCACCGTCGTTGCTGAAGCCTTGAATCGTTCTCCTGCTGCTGGAGTACTCACAGATGACTTTAATGAGCTGATCGAACTAGCCCGCCAGTGTGCTCGACAAAAAAACTTTGACCAAGCCCGCAAGCTTATTGGTGAAGCGATGAAGCAGGCTCCGGAACGGCCAGAGTCTCTTACTTTATTGGGTTTGATTACTGAATATTTGGGCAATCGCCTAGAAGCCCTCAAACTTTACCGAGCTGCCTTGGGACTCGATCCGACCTATCAACCTGCTGACATGAACCTAGAGCGCGCCACCACTAATTTGAAGGCTCGTCCTCGTTTTGACGATGTCCTTTAGCGATAACCGTTCCACCACTTCCTAAAAATACACTTGGAGATCTGTTGATGAATAGATTTACCCTACGCCCCTTTGAAATTTGTAACGACTGGCTAGAGCGCCTACTACAACGCCGCACCCGGTTTGCTTTGGGGCTGTTTATGGCTCTGTGCTTAAACTTGGCGATCGCCCCTGCCCTCTATGCCGCAACTGGTAGCCTCAGTCGGGGGAATGCCTACGCCCTCGGTCTTCTCGGTCTGGTGGTCATTGGTCTTGCCGCCTATCTCACTACCGTTATTCTGAAACCGGAGAAATTTTGATCATGCTAAAAAGACTCATTAATCAGATCCGCGAACAGATTCGACTCGCTCGAATGAATCGCCAAATCCGCCAAGCAGAACTAGACAGAATTCGCGATCGCCACCGTCGCCGACATCCCGAAAAAAACAAAAATTCTGCTGATTAACTTTCCAACCCTTTCTTTATCAACCTCAATCCCCTTAAAAATCATGATTCAAGAGATTGCCACTAGCATTCGTACTACAGTCTTTCTTTGGTTACTTACTGCTTTGATTTACCCTTTGCTGATTTTCATGATCGGTCAGGGCCTTTTTCCAATCCAAGCCAACGGCAGTCTAATTGTGAATAACCAAGGGCAAGTCATTGGCTCTAGCCTCATCGGTCAAGCCTTTAGTAGCGAAGACTATTTCTGGGGTCGCCCTAGCGCAGTCAATTACAGTATCAGCGAAGATGCCGCCCCTACCGGACTATCCGGAGCGACGAACCTAGCTCCCAGTAATCCTGACCTGTTTGCATTGGTTAAGGAAAGAGCCGAAATCCTGCGGGCTGCCGATCTTGAGCCGACTGCTGACCTGCTCTACAGTTCTGGCTCTGGCCTCGACCCCCACATTTCTCCTACTAGTGCGATCGCTCAAATCGACCGGATTGCCGCCGCTCGTAATCTTTCCCCTGATGACTTAAAAATATTAATTGAACAGAATACCGAAGGACGATTCTTAGGAATTTTTGGTGAACCTGCTGTCAACACAGTCACCCTTAATTTGGCCCTTGATCAGCTCTAAAGCTTTGAAAACAGGAACTTTCTAGCCTGCATATTCTCTGACTATCCTCTTGCTCTTTTAGATGTACAACCCTACTGCGATCGCCGCTACTAACTACCAAATACTCCCCCGTCGAGGCAAACACAAAATTTTTATTGGCATGGCCCCTGGAGTTGGTAAAACATACCGAATGCTCGAAGAAGGACATGCCCTTAAGCAAGATGGTGTTGATGTGGCTATTGGCTTATTAGAAGCCCATGGGCGGGAGGAAACAACCCTGAAAGCTGAAGGCTTAGAGCTAATTCCTCGTAAACAAGTTTATTGTCGAAATGTTTTATTGCAAGAAATGGATACCGAGGAAATCTTAAGGCGATCGCCCCAGTTAGTCCTGATAGATGAACTAGCTCACACGAATATACCCGGCTCTAAACAAGAAAAACGTTATCAAGATGTTGAAAAAATTCTAAATGCCGGAATCGATGTCTATTCAACGGTTAATATTCAGCATCTAGAAAGCTTAAATGATCTCGTATATCGCATTTCTGGGGTTGTAGTAAGAGAACGCATTCCCGACCGAATCATTGATGATGCTGATGAAATTGTTGTAGTTGATGTAACCCCAGAAACATTACAAGAACGACTTCAGGAAGGAAAAATTTATGCGCCTGAAAAAATTGATCAAGCTCTACAAAATTTTTTTCGTCGTAGTAATTTAATTGCTTTAAGAGAATTAGCGCTACGTGAAATTGCCGATAACATTGAAGAAGAATCCATTTCTGAAACTAAAAATCTCCATTACAATATTCGAGAACGGGTTTTAGTATGTATTTCAACTTACCCAAATTCTATTCAGCTTTTACGCCGGGGCGCTCGAATTGCCAATCATATGAATGGACAATTGTTTGTGTTATTTGTAGCACCTGCGGGTAAATTTTTATCAAAATCAGAAGCATTACATATCGAGACATGCAAACGATTATGTCAAGAATTTACAGGGGAATTCTTAAGGATAGAATCACCGAATATTGTTACCACAATCGTCAAAATCGCAACCCAAGAACGTATTACTCAAATTGTTTTAGGGGAAACTCGTCGCTCCCGATTTCAATTATTATTCAAAGGCTCTATTGTACAGCAGCTAATGAGAGCATTACCCCAAGTTGATATACATATCATTGCCAATAATTAAAATTCAACTAACTGGACAAGAGAACGCACTTAAACAGCAAGCATCGATTATAAAAAGTATCGTCTCAATCCTCTATTCAGAAGATATCCTGATGAAAGCAAAGCCGTAAAGATTGCTCGAAAATTCAAGCATCTCCCCCCAAAGACGGCGTTTTTTTATGTTTTTATGAGAGTCCAAGATAAAGGACAAGATAAATTTGAATTCCGGGGACGAACGGGGGCGATCGCATAACCTCTACTGCTTCTAATGATTTTGATGCTCAAAAAAATGAAGAAGATCAATAACCATGACCTTGCCTCCAGGATCCGTTCTCCAATTTTTTTAACCTGCGGAATGTAGGAATTAGGGCAGCGCGAAAGTACAGGTATGTAAATTATTTTGTGCAAGCGGTCAAAATCAATAAATCAGTAACGAGATCGTAAGGCACAAAAAAATAGAAATAGACCAGTAGAGCCGATACCCTGATTGAGGGAGTTTCATCCGGAATAGAGCTTTAAATCTTCGAGATCATAGGTTCTAAATTTGGAGTCAGCAGTTACCAAAGTTAGGGAATGATTAATTGCTTGGGCAATGAGAATTCGATCAAAGGGATCGCGGTGGTCACGGTTTAGGGGGAGGTTCCGATATTGAATTAGATCATCTCGACTCAGATTTAAAGTATTGACCCTCAGAAAATCTATTTGCTCTAAAATGTCGTGATAATTGGAGTCTGCTGGCAGTTTACCAATATTGAACTTAATCGCTATTTCCCAGAGACTAGCGATACTTAAATTCAGATTTTCTCTCTGATCGAGAATTGCTTTAATCTCAGGACTTAGCCTTTTATCGGCGGCTAAATACCAGAGCAAAATATGGGTATCAAGCAAGTACATTTACATATACTCCGCCAATTCTTCTAGGGGTTCGTCAAAATCGTCGGGAACCACTAATTTTCCGGCTAAACTGCCATAACCGTACTTTTTCTCTGTTGGGAGAACTGGTGGCTGAGAATTTTTGAGATACTTTTGGGCAAGGAACTCGATAAAGTCTTCGACTTGCTTTTTGATTCCTGTAGGTAAGGCATTATATTTTTCAAGAATTGAAGGGTTCATGGCTAAATACTCTCCATTAAATAGATTCAGTCTTCCATAAATCCGGTGTGGCTTGGATATAGGTGGCGGGAATCCCCGTGATGTCTTGGCAGTTTTCAACGAATTGACGGGCATTAGCGGTAGTGCCAAAGCCAATCACGAATGGTAGGTATAGTTTTTTGCATAGGCTTCTTGGGTGGCTCGGTAAACGGTTGCCTCTGGGATTGTGCCACTCTCGGAACCGAAGATAAAGGCGACGGGTTTTAGGTAGGGTTTCTTCGCTGTTTTCATCGAGTTCACTGGCTTTGACCATTGCTTTGGTGGTAATACTCTGGGATTTGGCCAAGGTTTATGGGGCGGTTCCCGGAAATTCTCAGGACTGGCGACTGTTGTAAAATTCCTAACACTTCCGGGAGGGGTGATCCTCCAAATGGTTATAATTTCTCGCTTGTTTTGTCCGTTTCGCCATACCCCCTTACTTTTTTTGTCATACTTTTAGACAAATTTTAAACCGACAAAGGCGATCACCTTACAAGCTCAAATAATTAGCGCTGCCATCATCCCCACTGGCATGGAGGTAGCGGCTTGTGATCGCGATGTTGCCATGGCCTAGGGACTCACTGAGCAAATGCAAGTCGCAGCCGTTCTTAAGGGAGTGTGTCGCGTGGGAGTGGCGTAGGAAGTGGGGAGAAACTTGAACACCAACGCGATCGCCATTCGCCTTGACGACCCGGTAAACCTGAATCCGTGAGAGCTTGCTGCCATTATTTCCCTTGCGACTGCTGAAAACATAAGCAGAATCATTCCGTAAGGCTTCCAATTCATCCCATAGGCCAGTGGGAACCACGATAAACCGAACCTTATCCCCTTTCCCCATTACCTTAAGTTTTAGACCATTATCATCAGTCTGAATAAAGTCATCCCAGCGGATATTAATCAGTTCACTTACCCGAACCCCTAACAGGTACAGAGTCTTGATAATCAGCTCGTTTCGTAGCGTATCAGCATTCATGGCCATGGCCTGAACCTTGGGCTTAGTGATGATTCTCTCGATGCGGCAATCATTCTCTTTTGGTTGCTGGAGGAGCTTAGCAGGATTCAGGGTGATATATCCCGTGGCATGGCAAAACCCAAACAGGGAGCGAATGACCGCAATTTTATTTCGCCTCGTGTTCTGGGATTGCCATTGGAGGGAATCGAGCCAGTCCAACAGATCATCAAGGGTGATTTGGTTCAATGGTTTGGCGATCGCCGCCATGAAGTTACGGACGATATAGAAATAAGTCTTTTGGGTGGCAGATGACTTTTGGCTAGCCCATCGTTTCAGGATCTCATTGTCAGTGGTAGCAGTAGTCAATCTCCCTTGAGTGATCGGTTCGGTGATGGTGATGATGTTCATGCTGCTTTCCTTCATGGTTTTGGATGTAACTAAATTTTCGTTTTGTTACTTTCAGGCGTTTTTCGTCTTGTTTAAGATTTGAAATCAGTCGTTGTGATATCGATCCATATCTTGTTGAACTTGAGCAAAAAATTCATCGCCCCACCTGTCCTCAATTTTTGTCCATACCG
Source organism: Picosynechococcus sp. PCC 7002 (assembly GCF_963860125.1). Taxonomy (NCBI): domain Bacteria; kingdom Bacillati; phylum Cyanobacteriota; class Cyanophyceae; order Chroococcales; family Geminocystaceae; genus Picosynechococcus; species Picosynechococcus sp. PCC 7002. The sequence continues at coordinate 51,561 of NZ_CAWLFA010000007.1, read as the reverse complement.
CAATTAGTTCTGCTTGTGTTGCTTCGCTTACTTCTTTGCCTAAATATTTCTGTACTGTTTTGTGTAGAGAAGGTGAGTGAATATATTTTCGGATCTCTCTAACGATTTCTGGTTCCTCTAGCTTAGGGATAATGGTCTCTGGTGATGGTCTAGCAATTGTCCGTTGTGGGCTGAGGTAGCGAGTGAAAGCATCGTGCCAGTATGCAGCAAATATAATGCTGAAGTAAATCCCGCTAAAAAGAAATGCACCTCTGATTGAGATATCTAAGATTTGAGACATTTTTCGACAGTCAGCTCACAGCACTAAAGACGCAGTGCTCAAAAGGTTAGATCCTTTGCAGTGTATTGTCTGTAGCTTCAAGATGACATTACATTTTGCTTTTGATCTAATGCTTACAAAATACCAGAAAACCAGATTTACAGAATACCAGATTAATGATTCTCGTTTATTCTTTTACAAATCACGTACAATCGAATTATCTTTAAAACCAGACAACCAGATAGCCAGAAATGCAGATTATTACTGTCACTGGGTATAAAGGCGGAGTAGGTAAGTCAACGAGCGCAATTCATATTGCTGCCTATCTCGCCCGAAACCAGAAAACCATATTGATTGATGGTGACCCGAACCGAACGGCTTTGAATTGGAGTCAACGGGGGGAGATGCCTTTTACAGTTGCTGATGAAAGACAGGCGATGCGTTTAATTACGGGCCATGACTTTGTCGTGATTGATACCCCAGCACGCCCCAACAGTGACGATCTACAAGAATTAGCGAAGGGCTGTGATTTACTTATCCTGCCAACAACCCCGGATGTGGTGAGTCTTGAACCCATGTTGGCGATCGCCAATGATGTGGAAGACGCAAGATACCGAGCGTTACTAACGATTGTGCCACCCTACCCCAGCAAAGAGGGAGAAACCATGCGTAATGAGTTAATTGCAAACGGTGTCCCTACTTTTCAGAGCATGATCCGCCGTAGTGCTGCTTTTCAAAAAGCGGCTTTAGCTGGTAAACCAGTAAACCAGATGTCTGGTAGAGATAGAATTCCTTGGAATGACTTTGAGGCACTGGGTAAAGAAATGATAGAGGTATTAAGACAATGAGCGGCAAATTTGGAGACATCATCGGCAGAGCAAAACAAACCAGTAAACCAGATAACCAGATACCTAACCAACAAAATAATCAGCAATCTGATCAGTCCACCGAGACCGAAAAAATGGTGAATCTTTGTGTGAAGGTTCCCAAGTCTCTCAGGCAGCATTGGGCGGCAGAGGCTAAACGAAACGGCATCACCATGACAGAAGTAATCGTTGATGCTCTTAACCAGAAGTTTGGCAAACCATAAAACCAGATTTAATGCTATGGTCGCTTTTCTTTTGACGAAATGACCCCATAAAACCCCAGATTTTTCGTTGGGATTGTAGTTCAAAGAGCTGGGTGAATCTCCTTTTATTCAGGCAGGATGCAGTCGAAGCGGCTCTATCCCGCCGTTTCCTTTTAAACCAGTGGGAAAAGGCATCGGTGGGCAACCTCATCACAGTCATCAGGGCGATGCAGGATTTAGAGGAAATTATCGATGATGTCCCGGCGGCGATCGCCTCTTGCTAGAAGCTAAATGACCGGGTTAGAGGCTGTTTCATTTTGACTCTGCTGTCCGAAATGGAGGTAAAGGGGTTGAAGTAATAGGCGTTTGCTTAAGTTCAGTCATTGATAGGCTTGAGCTAATTTTTCTGTAACCTCTGAAAATAGCGTGGCTCGATAAAACCGCTCACTTGTCGATTGACAAGTAAAAAAATAGCACCTATCTTGGAATCAAGACATGAATCGAAATCGACATCCCAATAAAGCAATCGAAGCGACGCTGGAGTACGCAGAAGCTAACGGCTGGAGAGTGGAAATAGGCGGCGGGCATTGTTGGGGGAGACTCCTATGCCCCGAAAACAAGGGCTGTCGCAATCGTCTATTTTGCTTGCGCTAATTCGATTTGGTCTACGCCGAAAAATCCTCAAGGTCATGCCAGAAATATTCGTAAATGGGTTGATGGTTGTGATGGGAATAGGGAATGAATAAAGGACTAAAACCATGAAATACTATAACTTTGAGCTATCTTTCAGGCTCCCTGGTGTCAATACAAACCCTGAGCAATACTTAGACGCACTATTTGAGGCAGGCTGCGATGATGCAATGATCGGTATGGGCCGTAATGGGTTTATAGGAGCTGACTTTAGTCGGGAATCTGAATCTTTAGAGTTAGCTGTCGAGTCCGCAATTAAAGATATCGAGAGCGCTATTCCCGGAGCTGTACTGATTGAGGCTGGGCCAGATTTAGTCGGGGCTTCAGATATTGCTGCTATTCTCGGATGTAGTCGCCAGAATATTAGACAGCACCTGACAATGGCTGATGAAAACGGCCCTATTCCTGTATACCAAGGTAAACGCGACCTGTGGCATCTTGCAGAAGTTCTGATCTGGTTACGAGATGCTAAAGGGTTAAAAATTGAACCTGAACTAATAGAAGTCGCGGCTTACGTGATGACATTCAACTCGAATTGCCAGTCTAAAAAAACCAAAAAAGTAGCGGCCCTGGCTTAATCATCTATGGTCAACTACAAGCCTTTTTTTACGAATCCGATTCACGCCTGAGAGCGATTTATAAAGAAGGCTCCTCGGCGTAATAATTTTTCTTATGGTCGCCGCCCGCTTTGGCTGAACTTACCCTCAAAAGTTTCAACACATTCAAAAATCCTCTCAATTTTCCGACCTAAGGAAATCAGTCTCCGATAGCGGCGATTTTGCCTCCGTCAGAAAAAAACCTCCAGAGGTGCGTAATGTGTGGGGAAATTTTCTCTTCATTACCAGAAGGTGATTGATAATAACTGCTCGGTTATTTCTAGCTGTACGCTGGGGATTTGGTGATACTCTGTCGGCTTTTTGCTGGTGTTTTGCCCCCTGTTTGCTGGATATTCTCAATAAACCGGGATGGTGCGGCAGTTATTGCGAATATAATCTTTCTTGAGTTGTTCAGGCTTTAGTAAAACACCACTTAATCCCCACCAGATAACCAGCATTCCACCATCAAGACTAATTACAAACAATTGTACTGACTAAGGCTTCATTCGTCCGCCGCTTAAAAAAAGACCCCCATTGCGGGGGCCATCAACAAATGAGCCATGCTAGGAATTGAACGGATGGCTATTCGGCATCGGAGCTTGATTCTTCTGGCAGTGCGCGGATATCGGAAACATCTAAGGTTTCGTCTCCATACAGGGCGTCATCAAATCTCCGCTGAAATGCCTCGGAACACCCAATCTCATTCATCCGTTTCCAGAAGGAGTTAACAATGATTTGACGGGCTACAGCCTGTTGTTCCTTAATGATGCCTGGGGTCTCTTCAATGACCTGGTTGGCAAAGGTCATTGATTCTCGTGCCAGGAAATGGCTGAGTTCTGGTGTCACTACTGTTTGTGTTGGTTGATGGGTGACCAGGGCGATCGCCTGTTTGTAGGTTTTATTTTCCTGGCGCACGAAATACCAGACCTGCTCCAGTAAAGCTGTCTGGGCTGGGGTGAATTCCTCGGTGTTGAGATCAATGGCCAAAGCCCCCAAGACTTGGTTAAGTTTGGTCATTGAGGTTTTGTACTGGCTGATGATGTCTTGTTTATTCATGGGTCAATGCCTCAAAAGGTGTCCTTCGCAAATAATCTGGGGCTAAAACAGGGTGCCCCCTCAGCCTCAATCTCTTCTCTGTCTCTGCTGAATTTTTCCAAGCGTGACAGTGCTTGTGAATCTTCCAAGGATGAAGGAGAAAGACTGTTAATCAGGGCGGTCAGTTGGTTGATTTCTTGGGATAGCCGCCGGATTGATAATTCAGCTTGGTGCTGAATCTGCTCTGGTGTAACGCCTCGTTTTTGCAGAATGCGAGGATAGTGCAGGATCAAGAGGGCGTCTTCTAGTTCTTTCTGTAGACTTCTACCCTCACTCTGTTTGAGGTCTTCCAGGATCTGCCGCAGGGGACTATTTGCTTCACTGCGGAAAAAGTGTTGTTTACTCATTTTTTCATTGCTTCTATTTTTTATAGGCTGTGTAAAAGTCCGTAGCTGTCCACCAGGCGGCGGGCCATCACCCGATCCTTAATGCCTGATTTCACGACCCCCCGGGCCAGATGATTCGCCCAGCTCACTTTCCCTGATAAATGGCCCATGATTTCTTGTTCCAGGAGCATTGCTGCGCCACCACCGCACACCACATAGTCCACGGGGTTTTGTTCAGTGAGAAATAGCCGGATTTGTTGCCAATACAGAGGGAGACATTTTTTTATCTCCTGTTGGAGTTCTGGGCGGAGATTTTTCCCGGTGAAAATCATCTCTGCGAGGGCTATTTCATCCTTATGGCCTGTACGCTTCTGCACTTCTTGCACCAGCCACCGAAAACCGAGGTTATTGGTCACTGATTCCGCCACTGAAGGGGAACCCTTGTCGGTCACTAGCCATGAGGTATTGCGATGACCAATTACCAACACCGCCACCCGCGCTGACTGGGGATTAATTTTGGCTGGTAATCCCTGGAGAAAGAGTCCTGCTCCCTCTGGACAGATGGTGATTTCATTGATGTCTAATGAGAGCGATCTCCCACAGTATTCAAACTGCTCTTGGGCAGCAACGAGACTCTCCTCTAGGTGGTCTTTTGTGACATATTCGTCCAAGGGCAGCAGAATCCCTAGATCTATGGTTGGTGATTCCTAAAGCTGGCTCTGGATATGGGATAGGACTCCCAGAATTTTGTACAGAGCCTTGATGTATTTCAGGTCATTGTTGCGCACCGCAGAACCCTGAAATTTCTTGGCACCAGCACCCAGAAGATAACAAGTATCACCATGGGACACCCAAGCATTTTCAACGTGGGTATAGCCCATGCCCCACCCAGAGGATTGTGGGTAGTCTGAGGGAACCGCCGCGCAGTAGGGGGACATCACAAAACATTGGGTAGAAGCATTCTCTAGGCAATAGGCCACCTTCGTTGCACTACTACCGGGGTCAATCACGATTTTGAGTTTAGACATAATTTATTCCTCCTACTGATGAAGAGGAATTGCCCTGAACAGCACGGATAGAAGTGATTTATTTGTTACGCAACTTCATAATGGTTCGTCTGTAGAAGCTGTGATTGTCTTGGGCTGGTCTTGGTTGAGAGTGATTAAAAACGGGGGAATCAAGCAGCATTAGGCACTCCAGTCTCCTTCAGTGGCGGAGAATACCATCGGTCAACCACTTCTTTCCAGTCTTGATTTAGGACTTTAGTTCTCACCTGTAGTAATAGATGAGCACCCTTCGGAGTCCATCGCATTTGCTGCTTCTTCTCCATTCGTTTAGCCACGACTTGATTGACTGTAGATTCCACAAATCCCGTTGAGATGCGCTCCCCACAGCGGTAACGTTCTCCATAGTTGGGAATAAAATGGCCATTGTTCTGAATATACGTGTGGAACTCAGCAATAGCCCGCCGCATTTTTTTGAGTTTCGGATAATTACTTTCGAGAAAGTCAGCATCCTCCTCCAGCCATTCCAGCTCTTGTAATGCCCTGAAGACATTCCCATGCCAGAGATACCATTTGACACTCTTTAGCCTCTCTACCATAGACTTTCCATTGTCTAAATCATAGTGCTTCAACCCCCTGAGATATTGACTGAGCTGAGTGATCCGCATGGTGACATGAAACCAGTCCAGAAGATATTCCGCTTGAGGATTGAGAAATCGCTGCAAGTCTCGGACTGTATCGCCTCCATCAGAAAAGAAGGTAACCTGCTGATTCATTTGCATTCCTTGGGATTTTAGGAGTTCAAATAACCGTCGCTTTGGTTTGGTGTCATAGGTCTGGACAAAACCAAAGCTTTTGCTGGGTCCTTCATCTGGAATACTCTTGCCCACAATCAGTTCAAAATGGCGCTGTTGTTTACTCCCTTTAGAACAGTGAGCATGGATATAGGCACCATCAATTCCTACATTGAGGGGAAGCTCAGGTCGAGGGAGTTGCTCCCATTGGCGAGGGCTACCTTCTACATACATAATTTGTTCTTCTCCCAATTCATCATCGAGCTTTTGCCCCATTTGATGCAGGTGATATCTCACGGTTGAAGGATTAAGGGTGCCGTTCAATGGCAACACCTCATCAAGTAACTGGACACTCAGACCATAGGAAACCAGGGAGGCAAATTTTGTCTGCAGGTAAAGGTATTCAGGAGACTGCCGTTCAGTGAGGAGTAAGGCTAATGGGCTAAAGCTTTTTGTTGCTTGGGACTGGCAGGGACAATGAAAGAATCGAGGACTAGTTAATGTCAGCTTCCCAAATACAGAACGATAAATTAGCTTATGTTTCCCTTTACATTTACGCGGTTGACCACAGTCTGGACAAAACGCCTGTTGCTCTACATATTGACTGACCTGTGACGAAACCATTTCTTGTTGGATCCCTTGCAAAATCTGTTTTGATTCGGCCAAAGTCAAGCCTAGATTAGTAGGAGTCAATGGGCCTCGCTCCAATTGAGCGACATCCTCAATGATTTTTATGCTGCCATCATCGGCTTCAATCCTTAAGCTGATTTTGATATTCATAAGCCTAGAAAATAATGTCCTCTCGAAAAGCTGGGTCGTCACTCAAGGGATTTTGCTGTAAGCGATGATTGAGTTTTGGTAACTCAAGGTTGTCTAGTAACAGCCAATAACTCAGTTGCCGAAGTTCACTCAGATGTGGCTTAAGCTCATCATCTCCTTGGAAAAGAATTTCAGCCATGCGGTGGAGTACCATTCCTGTAGAGAATCCCTGTCTAAGTTCCTGGAAAGCCCAAGCCCCTCCACAATCTTCAATGGGGCCATTCCGTTTACCTTCAATACAAATCGGGTAAGTTTTTTCGGGCTCAAGTTCAGTTATCTTTTCAACTCGCAGTTGTACCTGCCAGTTATCGTAATAGTTGTACTCGTAGCGAAACCGTTCTCGCACCCGCAAACCCAGACTTAAGAGAGTTACAGAATGGGGATCATCGCTGAAGCATTCCCCACCAATATGATGGATGCCGTAGGAGTTGCCGTGGATGACGAAGCGATGTAAATATGTGTCGCTCCAGCCAAAAGCGATCTGTAGAATAAAATGTAGTTGAGCAATCGTTGTGTCGCCTCTCACTAGGAACCGACGCCAGATCATTGGGCTGACACCGGCAATAACAGCTTTGATCTGAAATGCATGTGAGCCTGAGCCACTATCCATACCACTACATCAACGAATAGACTCAATAGTCTTATAAAGTGTACTTTGCAAGAATGTGCAAAACAGTGTTTTATTTAATGTCTCATTATGGCTTTATCATCGTGTCTAAGACGTTATAAAACATTACGGTGAGTCATCATGGCGATGGTTGGCTACGCGCGAGTCAGTTCTGTTGGGCAGAGTCTGGAAGTTCAAATCGAGAAGCTCAAGCATTGCGACAAGATTTTCAAAGAAAAGTGCAGTGGTGTCTCGTACAAACGCCCTAGGCTTAAAGCCTGTCTTGAATATGTCAGAGAAGGCGACACATTAGTTGTGACTCGTTTAGATCGCCTGGCTCGCTCAACCCTGCACCTGTGCGAAATTGCGAAACAATTGGAATCTAAGCAGGTGAATCTTCAAGTGCTTGAACAGAGTATTGATACTGGAGATGCGACCGGACGGCTTTTATTCAATATGTTGGGGGCGATCTCCCAATTTGAGACGGAAATACGTGCGGAACGTCAAATGGATGGCATCCAAAATGCGAAAGCTCGTGGGGTTCAGTTTGGCCGTAAAAAGCAGCTCACGCCAAGTCAATGCCAAGAACTACGTAAAAGACGCTCACAAGGGGTATTAATCAAAACGTTGATGGAAGATTACGGCCTTTCTAAGGCAACTATCTATCGCTATTTGAAGGAAGCGGAAACGGTAAAAAGTTGATGAGAATTTAGATCCCTGTGATCCACTCTGAGTATACTTTCCCCCGTTTTTAATCACTCTCCTCTGGGAGTGGCATTTCAGCAGGATCAGCATAGGCCCAACCACTGCCTGGATTGACATTTTTAAGCCACTTTAGTTGAGATAGATCCATTTTGAGAAACCCCATATTTGTATTGGACAGAAAAAGAAAGTTGTTGAATATTGACCTCTATACAGAGGTAACCCTTAAGGATTGTTGCAATTGCAGGGCCGGTCTGAAGGTATCGAGATCAGCTTTGGTGCTCACCTCTTCTTCGCCTTCTTCACAGTCGTAGACCACGTAAGTCCAGATGCCAGGATTACCCGCTTTGGCGCTTTCTGCCTCGTAGAACGTGATAGTGCCATCGGCCTCACATTCGTAGTAAGCAGAGTAAACATCCTCCCAATTGAGGTCATTTTCTCGGGTGACGCGATTAACCTCAGCGAGGACACCAGCGATGTGGTGGGGTTGAGTTTCGACTTGGATAAGACGTACTTCGGACCAGATGAAATTGTGGAGTTCGAGGGCCATAGGTAATAAATTTTGAAAAGTTAGGATGAACGATGTAGCGAAGAAAAAGCAGACTGTTGATGAAACACATAGTAAGGGAAATTCCAGGCAATGTCAACAGTTTCTTTTGCAATATTGCGACATTGGTGGCAGAAGCTTTGTTGGGAGGACTTTTGGTAGTTTCCGGCAAAGCTTCTGATATTCAGCATTTACAGCTGTTCTGAATGATGAAGAGACACAAGTAATAAAGCCCGTTCCTTGAATCGAAAGAAAAATATTGACATTTTTAACTGCAATAATTATTGTTGAATTATGGACACCCTAGTTGAACTCTCTCAGATAAACCCTTCTTGGGATATTGATACCTTCGTGCAGGTCACGAATGAACTATTACCTCAATATCTGGCGGAGAATCCGGTCAATGAGCGTTCTGAAAGTGATGTAAATCCGCGTTTAGTGCGGTTCTATACAACAAAGGGCGTTTTGGATAAACCAGAAAAGGATGGTCGAGAAGCCCGTTATCTCTATCGCCATCTACTGCAATTGTTGTTAATTCGTCGTTTGTTGAGTGAAGGCTATAGTATCGCCTCGATGCAGCCGATTATGGGCAACAAGCGTAATGCCGAATTAGAGGGATTACTACAGGGGGGTGTTCAGATCAAAGCAGAGATGCGCAATCCAGCGATCGCCTTTTTAAGTCAAGTAAAGGCTCGCCAGGGGAACAAGATGAGTTTTCCCAAAACAAAGCCTCAGGATTTGCATTATGCATCTGAATATGGCCAGTCCAAAGAGCTCTCCCAGGCGGAGGGGCAAACAGACCGGGTGACGGTTTCCCACTGGCGGCGGGTGGAAATTCTGCCGGGTTTGGAACTGAATATCCGCGAAGATTTTATGCCACCGGTGACGCCCCAGGAACTAGCCAATTTATCTCAATTAATTTCACGCAAACTTCAAGCTATTTTCCAATTTAGGCAGGTATTGAAATGAAAATGCCCATGATTTCTCTAATTCCAATGCACGGGGCGATCGCCCAGGGTCGCTCTGTCACCTTAGATGTGCTGATTAAAATCGAGCCACCTCTGGTGGAGCTGGATAACAACGCCCGGCCGCCGCTGAATCTGGGGTTTGTGCTGGATAAGTCCGGGTCGATGCACGGCAATAAGCTGGATTATGCCAAACAGGCGATCGCCTATGCCATCGAGCAACTGCTACCGAGCGATCGCCTGAGTTTGACCCTATTTGATACCCAGGTGGAGACGAAGATTCCCAGCACCCTTGCCACTGACAAACAGCGACTGTTAGAGACGATTAAACTGATTCGTTCGGGCAGCTCGACGGCGCTTCATGATGGTTGGGTACAGGGGGGCATCCAAGTGGGTCAATATCTAAACAACGACCATTTGAACCGGGTGATCCTCCTGTCCGATGGCTTAGCCAATGTGGGAGAAACAAACCCCGATGTAATTGCCAGTGATGTCCACGGACTGATGAAGACCGGCATTAGCACCTCTGCCCTAGGGGTTGGACGGGATTATGACGAGGATCTTCTAGAGGCGATCGCCCGCAGTGGCGATGGTAACTTCTTCCACATCGCCTCACCAGAAGATTTACCGCAAATCTTTGAGACGGAATTGCAGGGTTTAGCCACCACCATTGGGCGTTCTGTCACCTTAAAACTTGACCCCCAAGCAGGAACAACGGTTAAAGAAGTGTTGAATGATTTGGAGCGGGAGGAATCTGGTGCGATTAAGTTACCGAATCTAACCGTCGCTAATCCCCTAAAGGTGGTGGTGCGGTTACGTGTACCTGCCTGTGATGGGGCAACGGATGTCCTTGAGGTCGCCTTACAGTGGGAGGATACTGAACATGGCGAAACCTTGGCCCAGACAGCCACTTTACAGTTACAGGTGGTAAACCCAGAACAACTGAGTGATTTTCCGGCCAACCCAGAAGTACAAGAACAGGTAGCGTTGTTAATGGCAGCCCGGGCGCGCCAGGAGGCCATCGACCGTTTAGATCAAGGTGATGTGACCGGGGCAGTGCAATTTTTAAACGATTCAGCTAGGACATTAGAAGCCATGCCTGCTTCGGCTCCCTTGATGGAAGAATTGTCTAATCTAAAAGATTTAGCTGAGGATTTTGAGACGGGCGATCGCCAAATGTCTCGTAAACGCGCGATGGCGGAAAAGTATCATTTAAATCGTAGTCGGTCGGCCCAATATGGTAAAAAACGACCGAAAGAATAATGGCACAATGCCCAAACCATGCAGCCTATCCCACCAAGTATTGTCTGAGCGATGCAAACAACCCTAAAAAACCTACCCCAACCCCTTGAGGCCATCGAACAATTCTGTGAACGCTGGCAGATTATAGAATTTGCCCTCTTTGGTTCCGTGTTGCGGGATGACTTTCGCTCAGACAGTGATATTGATGTTCTGGTCACCTTTGCTCCCGACTTCCAGCGGGGGTTTAATGAAACCATTCAGATCAAGCAAGAGTTAGAAGCTCTTATGGGTCGTAAAGTCGATCTGCTGATCAAAGGGGCGATCGCCCGGAGTAGCAATTGGCTACGTCGTCGAAATATTCTTGAATCTGCTGAGGTGATTTATGCCAAGGGATCTTGAAAGTTTGATTGATATTCAGCAAGCTGCCCAAAGGATTATCCGCTTTACCCAAGGGTTGAGTCGAGAAGCATTATTGAATAATGAAAAAGAAATTTCGGCTTTACTGTATCAAATTACGATTATTGGAGAAGCAACTAAGCGATTGTCCAAGGACTTCCGAGAACGCCATCCAGAAATTCCGTGGCGTAACTTAGCAGGTATGCGCGATGTACTGGTTCACGAATATGATCAGATTGATCTTGATATTGTTTGGGATGTCGTTGAACAAAGGATTCCTGAACTACTTCAGCAGTTAAAACCTTTAGTAGATGCTGAAATTGGGGGTAGGCGATCGCCAAATATCTCGTAAACGCGCGATGGCGGAAAAGTATCACCTGAACCGTAGTCGATCGGCCCAATATGGTAAAAAACGACCAAACTAGATAAGATTAGCGGGTATAAACAATAAATCTGCTGTTTATACTCCTAAGTTAAAGTATTTTAAAACTTAAAAACTAAAATATTAGGAATAATTTCATATGACCGCTAGTGACAATAATCAGAAGCTTGACGAAAAGAACCTCCTCAAAAAATTTTCATCCGAAGTCATTGATCAATTAAACAATTATGTTTATCGACTAATTGATCCACGTAATGGTGAAACTTTTTATGTCGGTCGTGGTGTTGGTAATCGATTGTCTCAGTACAGGACAAAAAGCTTGAAAAGGATAGAGGGAGAGGGTTTGATGGAAATAAGCACAAATCAATCAAGCCCTCATGAATCAGATTAGCGAAATTCGCCGCCAATTGCGACCTCATCTCGGATGGCATGGAGCCAGACTGTCATTTATCGCCCTCTTCCTGGTGGCACTGTTCCGAGCAAAAACCGTCAATCTCGCCGAACTCGCCACCGTCTGGGGAGGCAATGCAGCAGAAGAGTCTAATTACAAACGCATGCAGCGATTCTTTCAGTCCTTTGACGTCAACATGGACAAAATCGCCAGGATGGTAATGAATATCGCGGCTATCCCGCAACCTTGGGTCTTAAGCATCGACCGCACCAACTGGTCATTGGGGACAACTGACTTCAACATCCTAATGCTGTGCGTCGTCCATGAAGGTATCGGCTATCCATTGATGTGGACGATGCTCAAAAAGAAGAGGGGCAACAGCAATAGTACAGAGCGCATGGATTTGCTCGAACGCTTTGAAACCTTATTTCCCAATATCGAGATTGCCTATCTCACGGGAGACCGAGAGTTTATCGGCAAGCCCTGGTTATCGTATCTGATGCTCGATAAGCCTATTCCCTTTCGTCTGCGCCTACGTCAGACCGACAAAATAAGTAAAGGCAAAGGTCAACCCGCCATCGCGGGGTCACATCTGTTTCGCTCCTTAGCCATTGGCGAAACAAGAATACTGTCAGGAAAACGGTGGGTCTGGGGTCGTCAGGTCTACGTCATGGGCACTCGTCTCGACCCGAAACGAAGAGCTCACAAAAATGAGGATGAGTTTCTGATTATCATCACCACCCATGACCCTCAAAATGCTCTAGCAGATTACCGTCGTCGCTGGGGAATTGAAACCCTGTTTGGGGCTCTTAAGACCCGTGGCTTTTGCTTGGAATCGACCCATTTTACCGATAAGGTGCGTTTGTCGAAGCTGCTGGCTCTGTTGGCCATTGGCTTTGTCTGGGCGATGAAAGCGGGTTTATGGCGACATACTCAAAAACCGATTCGTATCATCAAGGCCCATGGCCGTCGAGCTCGGAGTTTGTTTCGCTATGACTTTGACTTATTGCGTCGCTTTTTTACCGCTTCTCCCCAATCTCTACTTGGGTCAGAGTTTCACCCCATACAACTTTTGTCCTGTACTTAGGTAAACGACATGCTAACTAAGGAAGATTCAGATGAACTCAGCGACAAATTGAAAAAAATTCGTGAAATACGGCTTGCTGGCTTCAAAGTTGCTCATGTTGTGCATCGACATGGCATGAAAGAGGAGGTGGCTAAAGAAGTTGAAGCAGCCTTAATTGATGCATACCCTGGTCTTACAAATGAAATGGGTGGTGAAGGAAGTGGCGAAAAAGGAGTAATGCATGCAGATGAAGTTGTCCAGAAATACACTGCTGAAGAAGCAGTTTTTAAACATCGTGCATTATTAATCAGTGTCAATACCACTTCTTCAGAACGGCCACTTTATGAAGCAGTTAGACATTCCTGGAAACTAAACCTAAAAAAAGTAGAACAAGCAGAAGTAGTTTTAGCTGTGGTGAAGGGCCTAATTAAGGGAGCTTTCATTCCTGGACAATGGCTACAAGCAACGTCGGAAAATTTTCCAGGTTATTCTGATGCACCTAAGAGGTTAGGCTTTATTGGCCATGAAGCATCTGAAGAAATTCAAAAACTTTATGTTGGTCGTCGTATCCCTAAGGAATTTAGCTTTGGTTCAGGTAACCCAATCCGATATACGTGGTAACTGGCAGAAAATTGAAAAAGGGGGGTTAATCTTAACCTATGGCACAGTAGCATTTTGTAGGTATCTTCTCAGATGTCAAAAAAACTTAAAAATAACATCCAATTCAATTTTCATAATCCATGACTGAAACCCTCTCACTTGCTGAAGTTTGCCAGACCGTTTACGGTGAACCCGTTGAGATCATCGACTGGGATACCGAACAAAGTGAAGACAAGCTTGAAATTAAGATTCTCTTCCGGGAGCAGCGGCGGGGCTGGTACTTCGAGATGATTATCACCCAAACTGAATCTGGGAAGAATTTTTCCAGCCATCGCGTTCTACCTCTGTTTTTGCCCCTCCTAGACCCAGACGAGACCCAATGGCATGAGTTGACCCAAGAAGCGAGTGAGGCGGATTGGCAGGCCCTAGATCAGTTATTTGCCCTATCCCGCCAATTGTCCGAAACCAATATCGCCTTTGCCGGTGCGGACATCGTTGGGGAAGAAGTTGCCGATGAAGCGATGGATACTTTTGGCTTCTATGTTCCCGATGAAGAATTGCTGCCGGTGTTCATTTGGTGGAACCTCAACTACCAACTCAAGGTGATTGCCTATTTCAAACATCCAGACCGTTTTGCTGGCGAGGTCATGTTCCAGGACGACAATACCGATGAATGTGAAGTTTATGCTTCCCTCACCGAGGCGATCGCCCGCCTAGAACAAAAACTTGCCTACTATCGCGACGAAGCATAGCCAATCACAAAGGCTAGGTCTTCCCTGCAATGGAGTCCATGAAAGACATTTACCCATTGTTAACAGAACATCATCGGCCAACTTCCCAGTTCAAAATATATTGTTCCTGTTCCCTCGTTTCTGGCGATCGCCGATAACGAGATTTCGGACATGCTTGCCACAGTTCACGCAGATGATCGAGTGCAACCTCGCCGCCATGACCATGTCGTGCTAACCAACACCCGATGATTACCCCTGTCCGCCCAACGCCACCCCAACAATGGACATAGACAAGTTGGTTCCGTTCAATATAGTGATTAATCGTATCCAGAATTGTGATCACTAAATCAGAAGATGCAGGAATTGAAACATCCACAATCGGAAACCGATGGTGAGAAGCCTCAGCACTGATTAAGGTTGAATAGGGTTGTAGACCCTCATCTGCTTCTGTCAGATCGATGAAAGCTGTTACCCCAGCATTGAGTAAAGCGTGAAGCTTCTCTTGTGAAGATTGTTCATCTTTATTTCTCGGATACTCTCCTGCCAGCAGCTTACCAGGTAGAACCCAGTAGCAATGTTTGATTGGTCGAGTCATCGTCTACCCATCGAGCTAACTACCGTAAAATCTAATCCTAGCCTTTACCTAAATTATTTAAAGACGACAATCACGTCTGGGAAGCAGGGTGATTGACTGAACTTTTATAAGGTCTACCACAATAGGGACAAAAACGATGTTTTAAAGAAGTGATTGGCTGTTGGCAACCCCGACAACGACTCTGCAACTTCGTCCCACAAGCAAAACAATATTGCGCCCGTAAGACCAACCATAATGGATCCGGCGCTGACCCTGGCGTCCAACATTGGGGACAAAACCGCAACGCCCGTTGCTTCTCCACCGCCACCGCAATGCCACGACTTAAGGCTCCTAAGTATTCCTCTGGCACCTGGAGCGCATAGGCCAACCCCCGCTGCGTGCGCTGATTGAGTTGCGTCGTCTGACCCCGTTCCACCTTCCCATAGCTCTGGGGATGGATCTCCGCCTTTAAAGCCACTTCCCGTTGGGTGAGTCCTAACCGTCGCCGTTGACGCTGAACATAGTCTCCCAAAGACTCGTTAGATTGCGGTGTTATTAGGGCTTCTAATTTATCCATAATCCTTTACTTTTTTATATCAGCTAGCATTTATCTAAATATCTTTACTATGCTACTTTTAACCTACTTTATTTTTCTACTATAGAGTTTAGCTTTAAGACCAGAGATAATGCCTACCCTTGCCACCGTCGCTACAGAGTTTTTAGAACGACCAGGTCTTGCCCCTAGTACAGTGCGTTCCTACACAACGGCCCTGCTTCCCCTGCTAGCAAACTATGGTGCTTGGCCCATTACCCACCTCGACCGCAAAACCCTACAGGATTACCTCCAACAGTTAGAACACCTCAGCTACACCACCCACCGTCGCCACCAAGCAATTCTCCAATCCCTACTGAACTTTGCCGTTGAACAGCAGTATTTAGTCACCAATCCCCTGGCCCGCCTGCCCCAACGCAAACCTAATCCAAACAAAGGTGAACACCACAGTGACCAGACGATCCGTTACCTAACCCCAGACCAACTCCAAGTCCTCTACCAAGCCACCGCCCAACAACCCCGTCTCCATTGCCTCGTGCGCTTACTCCACCGCACCGGGGCCCGCATTGCCGAATTATTGTCCCTGGACTATGACCAAGTGGATTTACAGGAACGTCGCTTCCAGGTGGTTGGTAAAGGAAACAAACAGCGCTGGTGTTTCTACAGCCCAGATGTCGATGAAAGCCTGGGGATTTATTTAAAGTACTACCGCCACCCAGAGCATCCAGCCCTATTTACTGCCCAACAACCCTTAACAAAAGCCGTTAGTCGCCTCAGTTATCGCACCGCCTACAGTGATTGGCGCACCATGACCCAACGAGAACCCCAACTCCAGGGCCTCCGGTTCCATGATCTACGCCATACCTTTGCCACCGAGCGGGTCGGGTTGATGGGCATCGAAACCCTGAGAGCCCTCATGGGCCATGAAAATATCCAGACAACCTTACGCTACCAAAAGGTGACATCCCAGAGAGCAGAAACTATCGCCAAAGAAGCCTTAACAACGCTCATTCAAGACTCAAACTAACCATTAACAACAAACCAAATAATAAAGGAGCAATATTGAGTCACAAACGCTTAATTAAGCTTCAATGACAAAGAGTATGTTATATACTCTTTGATAAACACCCGTGACCTTAATTCCCCCAGGTGATCGCCAACGCCATTGATGCTTACGGGAGATTAGAAAACCTGAAAATTAGTTACTTTCATTTTTGCGACGTAGGATAAATCGAGAGGCGCTGGGGAAACCAAAGAATCACACCACATAAACCTGCTAAACCGAGGGCAGCAGCGATCGCCACTAGGGGAATAATTCCCTGGCTCCAATTTTTGACAGCGATCGCCACCCAAGCCCAGACAAATACACCACCATAGACGACATCTCGATGTTTCATTGTCACGGCGATCGCCAAGAGAATCCCCACAATCAACAAACTAACTGTCCAGAAGGCTACCCCTAAGCCCCATCCCTGCCAGCCCAGGTAATCCAAAACGCAGGCCCCGTTCACGATCGTCGCCACCGTAATCCAAGCACAATAAAGCGAGACCGGCATTTGCATAAACCACTTCACTTTTTTGGGCAATGGCTTTGGCCCACTCGCGAACCGTTGATAGAGCAAGACCAAAGGCAACAACACGAGAGCAATTAACCCCAAAGACAAGACAAAGCGCTGGTATTGAAAGGCAATAACCCACAAAATTTGCGCCACACTACTCCAAGCGAGGGCATAACCCAATTTACGAGCGTGGGGTTTTTGTTTCTGGCTAGGTAAAGCTTGGTAAATGGCCAGGGCAATCAAACCGAGATAGATCAAGCCCCAAATAGAAAAGGCATAACCGGCGGGCACAATGGGTACTGCGGCAAAGTATTGATCAGAAATCTCAGCAATGGTTAAACCGTCTAGGGGCTTAATATTTGCCAAGATATTAGTCACAAAGGCCGCGGCGATCGCCACAAGATTTAGGGACTGGCGGCGGGTATCACGGTCGAAATTTAACATGGAGTCTATAATCGTCGGTCTCAATAATCTAACTTCACCCTGATCGTAAACATTTTTTACACTGAGTTGATTATTTCTGAGATAGGTTAACTAACTCGCATTTCCCAGAACACCATGTTTTGATCGGTCAACTTTAGATAAAAGCCCAGAATCTTAGGTAAATAAAATTGCTTAAATTGCAAGATGCCTAGGAGAGAATTTAGTAGTGACGCCCGGCAGTGACATAGTCAAATTTATTGACAAACTTTCCTAAAAAGAATATGGTGTTACCACTTCTACTTTAGAGAGTCTTTCTCAATAAAATCAATTTGCTCAAAAGGGTGTCATTATGCAGCAGCTCTATCGAAATGAAATAAAGCCGAGGCCAGGGTCTGGATCTGCTGGCTCCGGTCAATGGCGATCGCTACCGGGGCCTGTATCCCAAGCTTTCTTAGAACGCCAGGGGGCAAAAGAATCCAATGCCCGTAGCTATCCTCGGCGCATTCAGTTAGCAATCCAAGAAGCCCAGGGCATTTTCCTCAAAGATGTCGATGGCAATGAATATTTTGATTGCCTGGCAGGAGCAGGAACTTTGGCCCTTGGGCACAATCATCCAGTTGTGCTGGAAGCGATGCAACAAACGTTGACAGGTCGCTATCCCCTGCATACTCTGGATCTCACCACACCGATCAAGGATCAGTTTGTAGAGGAATTATTTGCAAGTTTACCGCCAAATTTTGCGAAGCGTGCCAAGATTCAATTTTGTGGCCCGACGGGGGCGGATGCAGTCGAAGCGGCGTTGAAGTTGGTCAAAACAGCCACCGGACGCCGTAGTATTTTGTCTTTTTCGGGAGGTTACCACGGTATGAGTCATGGGGCTTTGAGCCTCACGGGTAATCTTGCTCCAAAGCAGGCGATCGCCGGACTGATGGCAGACGTCCATTTCTTGCCCTATCCCTACGCCTACCGTTGTCCTTTTGGCCTAGGAGGAGAAGACAGCCAGCGCATGAGTGCCAAATACATCGAACATCTTTTAGATGATCCAGAAAGTGGCATTGTGCCGCCAGCTGGGATGATTCTCGAAGTTGTTCAGGGAGAAGGGGGCGTGATTCCAGCGCCGGATCCTTGGCTACGGGAGATGGCACGGATTACCAGTGAGCGGGGCATTCCTTTAATTGTGGATGAAATTCAAACAGGTTGGGGCCGCACCGGGAAGCTTTACGCTTTTGACCATGCAGGTATAACCCCGGATGTCGTGCTACTTTCAAAGGCGATTGGTGGTTCTTTGCCTTTGTCAGTGGTTTTATACAATGAAGCCCTCGATTTATGGAAACCAGGAGCCCATGCAGGCACGTTCCGGGGTAATCAGTTAGCAATGGCAGCAGGTACCGCCACGCTCAGATTCATTATAGAGAACGAGCTGGCCGATCAAGCACGAATTTTAGGGGCGCGCCTGTTGGGACAACTGCGCCAAATTCAGCAGAAATCTCCTTGCCTTGGAGACGTACGCGGTCGTGGTTTGATGATCGGCGTCGAGATTATTAATCCCCATGCTGGCACAACGGCCTACCCTGAACTGGCCAAACAGATCCAGGCGGAATGTTTGCAACGGGGTCTAATTTTAGAGCTAGGTGGACGTTTTGGTACTGTGGTGCGCTTTTTACCACCTTTAATTATTACAACAGCTCAAATTGATGCAATTAGCGACATTTTTGCACAATCTGTCCAAGCTGCGATGCAAAAACTAGGCTAGTTTTTTGCCAGTGTTCTTACAGTCCGGTTATTTTGCAAACTTGATATGGCACTTTCCCAAGCGACCCATCGTCTTGAACAATATTTTCTGACCCATCAATCAGAAAGTATTGACTACTATTCTGAGATAATTGCTTTTACACAAGAGCTGCTTATTCAGAATATTTCTCAAAGTAAACAACCCTATTCAGGGGCATCACCCCAAAAATTGTTAGAGAATTTTCACAAAAATAATTACCTCGATTTCACACCAAAACATTACTCCCAGCTGCAAACTCAGCTCGCACAAGTGCTGGCCCATACGATTTCGGTAACAAATCCTACTTGCATTGCCCACCTCCATTGTCCACCTCTCATTCCGGCGATCGCCGCTGAATTGATCATTGGCGCGACGAATCAGTCGATGGATTCATGGGATCAAAGTCCCTGTGCCACAATTCTTGAGCAGAACCTGACAAATTGGCTCTGTCAAACCTTCGGTTATGGCAGTAACGCAGACGGGATTTTTACCAGTGGTGGAACACAGTCTAATTTGATGGGCCTGCTATTGGCCCGGGATAATTATGCGAAAACCCATTTAAATTGGCAGATCCAAAAACAAGGTTTGCCACCAGAGGCTGCCAAGTTTCGAATTCTATGTTCAGAAGTGGCGCATTTCACGGTGCGTCAGGGGGCGGCAATTCTGGGTTTGGGGGAAAATGCGGTTGTCACAATTCCAGCCGATGCCAACTTCTGCATGAAAACGGCGGCTCTAGAGGCAAAGTTGGCGGAGTTGCAAGACCAAGATTTACTGCCAATCTTGATTGTCGGCACGGCTGGTACTACTGATTTTGGCAGTATTGACCCCCTCGCAGAAGTTGCCCAAATTGCTCAATCACAAGGCATTTGGTTCCATGTTGATGCGGCATTTGGCGGCGCTTTACAACTGAGTACGCAGCACGCCCACAAATTATCGGGCATCGAGCAAGCGGATTCGATCACCGTTGATTTCCATAAACTGTTTTATCAGCCCATTAGTTGCGGTGCGTTTTTGCTGAAAAATCGGGCGAATTTCAGCTTAATTCGGCTCAATGCAGATTATCTCAATCCGGAAATTAATGAAGCGCAAGGCATTCCCGATCTGGTGACGAAATCGATTCAAACGACGCGGCGATTTGATGCGTTGAAATTATGGCTATCTCTACAAGTACTTGGGGTCGAGGCCTTTGACGCAATGGTTAATACCACCATCGACCTCGCCCAGTCTACCGCGAAATTGATTGACGGCGATCGCCATTTTGAGTTGGTTACCAAAAATCCTGCCATTAATGCCGTGGTGTTCCGGTATGTTGGCGATCGCCCAAACGCAGTGAACTTAGAAGCAATTAATCAGCAAATTCCAAAGCAGCTCATGCTGATGGGAAAAGCCGTCATTGCCCAAACCCAAGTCCACCAAAAAACCCAGTTAAAATTCACCCTCCTAAATCCCCTAACTCAAGTTGAACATCTCCAGTCCCTACTGGCAGAAATCAAAGTATTAGGTCAAAAATTAGAGCAAGACTATCAAAAAAAATGAATAGTAGACAAATTGCCGAAGCAGCAACAATTCAGAGCTTTTTAAACTGTTATTTACGTGAAACAGGGAATTTTAACTCCCTCGCCACCGATGATCCCCTCACCTTCCAAGTGAAAGAGCGCACTGACGCAAAATCCGCGATTATTTGTCCCCTCCCTCAGCAAAATATCGAGATTCTGGTGGGTGTAAAATACTGGTCTCCCAGCGATCGCCACCTCTTTACCTTTCCGCTCTTCTATAAATGCGCCGCCCGCGACCAGCTGCTCGAACTAGATTATTTAACCCTGAGTACCCTACTCCTCAAGGAACTTAGCCTCAACACGGGATCAACAGAACCCTATGACGAGCTAATTGAAAGGATGATCCAAAGCTGCAACAACATTCAGCAATTTGTCGAAGCCAGACAGCCCAATGTCTCTGAACTATACAACTTCAAACGCAACTTCGGTGAAACAGAGCAATCCTTAATCCTAGGACATCACTTGCATCCCACACCAAAAAGTAGACAAGGGTTTTTACCTGAGGAGATGAATGATTATTCTCCAGAAACAGAAGGGAAATTTGCCCTCCATTATTTCCGCGCCCACAAATCCATCGTCGTTGAAGGCTCTACCTTAGAAGCCAGCGCCACCGAGCTAATCAAAACAGAATTACGCAATGATGAGACTGTTCCCGAAGACTTTAAAGCCGCTTACTGTGGCGACGACGAATATGCGTTAGTGCCTGTTCATCCTTGGCAAGGTCGCTGGTTACTGCGCTCTGAGAAAGTTCAGGATTTCATTAGTCAGGGTTTGCTGGAAGATTTGGGACAGCAGGGTCGTAAATTTAAACCTACATCCTCCGTGCGGACTGTCTACAACGAAGATGCTCGCTTTATGGTGAAACTTTCTCTTAATATTAAAATCACTAATTCAGTGCGGGCAAACCTCTTTAAAGAATTAGAGCGAGGCTTAGAAGTGAATAAAATCTTTTCTAGCACCATCGGTGAAGATTTACGCGCCCATTTCCCTCATTTTGAAGTGATTCGTGATCCGGCTTATATCACGATTCCTCTGGATGGCAAAGAATCAGGTTTTGCCACAATTTTACGGGCTAATCCCTTTCAAACCAAAGCGAAACAAGTAGATAATTATTCCACTGATGCTAACACCGATGCCAGTTGCTTAATTGGTCTTTGTCAGGATGCGATTGATGGCAGCAGTTCTCGCCTTGCAAATATTATTCGTACCTTAGCTAACCAGGAAAATCGCTCTACGGAAGCAGTCAGCATTGATTGGTTTAAGCAGTATCTCGCTCTCTCAGTGAGACCAATATTGTGGATGTACTTCACCTATGGCATTGCCCTAGAAGCGCACCAACAAAACAGTGTTTTAGAGCTTAAGAATGGCTATCCCAAGTATTTTTATTACCGCGACAACCAAGGTTACTATTACCGCGAATCTTTTACAGATAAATTAGATGGTATCCTTGAAGGAATTAGTCAAAAAAGTGAAACTTTTTGCCCTGATGATGTAATTGATGAACGACTTGTTTATTACGTCTTTATTAACAATGTCTTTGGCATCGTTAATGCTTTAGGTGTTGCTGAACTCGTTGACGAAAATCTTCTCCTTCAAGAACTGAATAATGTCATCGTTGAATTTGCTGATTTTGATTTAGCAGGTTCTCAGCTTCTTAATAATTTGCAAGGAAAAACCTTCCGTACTAAAGCCAATCTTTTAACGCGCTTTAACAACATGGATGAACTAGTTGGTTCTGTAGCAACTCAATCAGTTTACATCAACATCCAAAATCCTTTGTATCTCTTGAAAGCAAGTGTAAAGGAGAAAGTCTATGCCTAGTTTAGAGACTCAAATTCAGCCTGTTTATAAAGTCTATGACAAAACTATTTCAGCATACCTTTCTTTTCATCCGATGACGTTAGAAAAGGACTTAGAGCGTATCCACCGCTGGATGAATCACCAGCATGTTATTCCCTTTTGGCAAATGGCCTGGCCTATTGAAAAAATTGAAGCTTACCTAAAGAAAGTTCTAGCAGATTCTCATCAAACTGCTTACATTGGTTGTATAGATAATGAACCAATGAGTTATTGGGAATGTTACTGGGTAATTGATGACATCCTTGGTAAATATTATCCAGCAGAGAGAGCAGATCAAGGTATTCATTTATTAATTGGTGAGCCATATTTTCTTGGTAAAGGTTTAGCCTTACCCTTCCTACGAGCAATGACAATGTTTCAGTTTCAACATACTCCGACCACAAAAACGGTGACAGAACCAGATGCCCGTAATGCCAAGATGATCCACATTTTTAAAAAGTGTGGTTTTGAGTTCCAAAAGAATGTTGATCTTCCCGGTAAAACAGGCGCTTTAATGTTCTGCGATCGCCAAAAGTTTAAAAATATGTGGTCGCCGACTGACCTATACCAATAAAAATCAGTGAGTGTAGCAATGAATAATCAAGTTTACGATTTACTCGGAATTGGTATCGGGCCATTTAATTTAAGTTTGGCAGCCTTACTAGATCCAATTTCTGAAGTTAATGCAGTCTTTCTCGAACGAAAGCTTCAATTTGATTGGCATTCTGGTCTGTTGCTCGAAACCGCAACTATTCAAGTGCCTTTTATGGCGGATTTGGTCACGATGGCAGATCCCCGTAGTCGCTTTACCTTTTTAAATTATCTCCGCGAACATTCTCGTCTTTATAATTTCTATTTCCTTGAGGAATTTAAGATTTATCGCCGAGAATATAACCACTATTGTCAATGGGTTTCCGAGCAGTTGGGCGATACCTGTCAGTTCGGGAAAAACGTCGAGGCGATCGCCTGGAACGAAGCAGGTTACTTCACCGTGACAGCTCACGATAATCTTACTAATAAGACCGTCGCCTATCACGCGAAACATTTAGCGATTGGGGTCGGTAGTACCGCAGGTATTCCCGATTGCCTAAAGAAACTTGGGAAGCAAGATAATATCTTCCATTCTAGTGAATTTCTCCACCGCAAAGAACAATGGCAAAATGCAAAGTCTGTGACTGTAATTGGCTCTGGACAAAGCGCTGGTGAAACATTTTATGAGCTGTTAAATACTCAAGCAGAATGCGGTTATCACCTCGAATGGCATACTCGTTCATCAGGGTTTTTTCCCATGGAATACTCTAAACTAGGTCTCGAATATTTTTCCCCTGATTACATCGAATATTTTTACAATTTACCTATCGAAAAACGTGATGAAATTCGTTCCGGTCAAAATCTTTTGTACAAAGGCATGGCTGCAGAATTAATTGCCCAAATTTACAATCGCTTCTACGAATTAACTATTGGTGGCACTGAGTTAGATGTGAAACTATGCTCCTCTCTGGAGGTAAAGGAGGCAGAAGTTACAGAGAACGGCTATCGTCTCGGTTATCGCCAGGTACAGCAAAATCATTATTTTGAACACAACACCGATTGCATTGTCCTTGCCACAGGCTATGAGCATCGAGTCCCAGAATTTATCGAACCCATCCACGATCTAATCGAGTGGGATTATAAAGACCGCTTCTGCATCGACTTTAACTATCGCATTACTCTCAAAAAATCTATTCCTAATTCAATTTTTGTACAGAATGGCGAACTTCACACCCACGGCATTGGTGCCCCAGATCTTGGTTTAGGTGCCCATCGCAGCTCGGTAATTATTAATACCCTACTTGGTCAAGAAGTTTATCCGATAGACCAGAAAAATGTCTTCCAAAACTTCGGTGTAAGCTGATATGAATCACACTTTAAATCGTTCAATTTCAGTCTTATTTGTTTGTGCCTTTACTTATATTTTTTCAGAAGTATTACTCGCACCTTTTTATCCTGTTTTCTTTGAAAAAGTATTCGGTGTTGAAGATTTAAGCTACACTGGCTTCTATATTTTTATTTGTCGGGTGACAGTAGTGTTGACTGCACCGTTTTGGGGATTTTTTTCGAATAGATTAAATATCAAAATTTTACTTTATTTTGGGCAAATTTGTTCTGCGTTAGTTTGCATAGCCATAACCTTGAGTCAAAATGTGACGCAGTTTACGATCGCCACAGTAATTTTGTTAATGTTTCGAAGCAGCTTTGTGATTCTTTATCCCCTAATTATTCAGTTAGGTGGTGAAGAAAGACGGGAGATGATGGCCGGAACTTACCAGGCTGTTTTTCACACAGGAATTGTTGTTTCTAGTATCGCTGGAGTCTGGATTATTCAGCTTCAAAATCCCCTTAATGCATTTTTTATTGTGGCTTTATTAGATATATTGCAATTCGCTCTATGTTGGTTTTTCTTAGAAGCATTACCTGAAAATAAACAGTCAATTAAAAAAGTCAAATCAGATAATTCACCGATAGATATTCTGCAAACCCATTGGACATTTATCCCAGCTATTGGCGTGATTTGTTTATTGTTTCAATTTATTCACAATCTCGTGCGGCCCTATTTTGTTAGCTATGTCACTGGGGCGGATTATTTTGGCACAACTTTAACGACTGGCGGTATTCTATTTGCCATTCCCAGTTTAATGGCGATCGCCGCATTGCCTTTTATCCGCAGTTACGCTAAACCTCATCGCATTCTATTGCTTTATACCATGGGATCTTTGCTGTTGGCAGTGACATTATTAATCCAAGGGTCAACAAATTCTTTATCGCTATTTGTATTTTCGAGAGTAGTTTATGGTTTCTTTCTTGCTGTTACCCAAGCGGCTTTAGAACTCTATTTATTTAATAATAGTGACCCGAAAAAAATTCCTCTTAATTACACTTTAATGTTTGCTTTTGCTAATATTGGTATGGTTTTATCTCCCTTAACAGCCTCTTATGCCGTCGAGCAATATAATTTTGCTTTTCCTTTAATTCTAGCCGGTATTTTGTCAGTATTTACATTAGCCTATACTTGGTCACTCGGATTACATCCAGTGTTAGCAAAAACGATAACTCGACATCAACATGATGCTTGAAAAAGCAGATTTTTTCTTCTATTAATTAACTTATTTACCTAATGATCATGAATAATATTCAAGCTTTGAATGCCGCCTTAACTCCTGAAATCTGGAAAACCGTTAGTCTCAATCTCCTAACAAAAATGCTCTCGGAGTTTATGTATGAGGAGATCATTAAACCAGATGTTATTGATGACAAAGAAGACATTGTTACCTATCAACTGAACTTGCCTGATGGATTAGGTTATCGCTTTACTGCCAAGCTGCGAGTGTTTGATAGTTATCGCGTTGATCCAAAGTCGATTTATCGCGGCGAAAATGATGAATGGACACCTGCAACTAACCCCTTTCAGTTTGCATTAGATATCCATGAAACAGTGGGGATGACCGGTGAAACAACCGCCCATTTGTTGAAAGAACTCACCAATACTTTGATTGCCGATGCCCACATTTATCAGCGCAAACAAAGCAAAAATGTTGATCTCCTCAACCTCAACTATGCCGAGCTGGAAGGGGAAATGGAAGGTCACCCTTGGATTACTTTTAATAAGGGTCGCATTGGTTTTGGTTATGACGATTATTTAGAACATGCCCCCGAAAGCAAGCAACCTATCCAGATGACTTGGTTGGCGATCGCCCGCGAGCAGTCTAGCTACAACGGCGTTACCGATCTTGAGTATGAGCGTTTAATCGAAGAAGAATTATCTCCTGAAGCGGTTGCCAGATTCAGTGGTCTGTTGCAGGAGCGTGGTTTAGAGCCAGCTAAGTATTACTTCATGCCCGTCCATGATTGGCAGTGGAAAAACATCGTTGTGCCGATCTTTGGTGAAGCGGTGGCATTGCAGTTGATTGTTTACCTCGGTAAGAGCGAAGATCTCTATCTACCGCAGCAATCCATCCGGACATTTGTGAATACCAGCCACAGCCAGAAACGCCATGTGAAGTTGCCTCTCAGCATTCTGAATACGTTGGTTTATCGTGGTTTGCCCAATGAGCGTACCCAAATTGCCCCGAAGGTTACCGAGTACATCAAATCTATCCATGCCAACGATCCTTTTTTGAGTGAAGAATGCCGGATGATTCTGCCCGGTGAAGTGGCAAGTCTAAATTACAATCACAATTACTACAAGCAACTTTCCAGTGCCCCTTACCAATACAAAGAAATGTTGGGTTGTCTCTGGCGAGAAAGTGTTCTGAGCTATACCGACCCCGACGAAAGACCCGTTACCCTCGCGTCTTTAGTGCACCTCGATGCTGATGGTTATCCCCTGATTTTTAAGTTAGTTGAGGTGTCCGGTTTAACCCTTGAAGATTGGTTAGATCGTCTTTTCAATACTGTTTTACCACCGTTACTTCACTACCTCTATCAATATGGCACGGTGTTCTCACCCCACGGTGAAAATACAATTCTTGTCCTCAAAAATAATATTCCCAGTCGCCTTGCGATGAAGGATTTTGTGGATGATGTTAATATCAGTGATCAGCCGCTACCGGAACTACTCAATCTTTCTGCAGATCTTAAAGAAGTCTTGCTTACTGAACCCCCCGAAGGCTTATGTCAGTTTATTTTTGCAGGCTTATTTATTTGTCACCATCGTTATCTTTCTGACCTTTTAGATCAACATATTTGCTATCCCGAAGTAAAATTCTGGCGGCAAGTACGACAAGCCATTCTGAATTACCAAGAGAAATTTCCACAGCTTCAAGATCGTTTTGAGTTGTTTAATCTTTTGGCTCCAAAATTTACAAAGCTCTGTTTAAACCGTAATCGTTTAATTACCTACGGCTATAACGACGACAGCGATCGCCCCCACGCTGCTGCCTATGGAAAGGTCAATAACGCTTTGCATACCGTATTGCACGATGCAGATTATGATCAGTTAATTGCTCGAAAAAAAAAGTTTCAAGCGGCCTTAACAACTCCTTTTGATTACTATGATGCGCAATATAACAAGACAGCCTCTATCCGTACTGTTGATTATGGGCAAGATTTAGAACGTATTTTTAACTGGATGCACCAAAGACATTTGGTTCCTTTTTGGAAGCTTAATCTTTCATTTACAGAATTTCAGAAGTTCCTGAGAAAATCTCTTACAGCAATCCAAAAGGATTTGGTAATTGCCTCTTTGGAAGGAGAACCTGCTTGTTATGGTATTTTTTATCAGGTTGCAGCAGATAACATTCGCCATTTTTATCCCTATCAAAAATCTGATATTGGTGGACACATTGCCATAGGTGAGAGACGTCATTTGACCCCTGAATATCTTATACCGATCTTTCGGGCATCGTTTCAGTTTGCTTTTAAAGCCTATGATACGGAGCGAATTATTATTGAACCTGACGCCAAAAATCGAATTTTAATCCCTCTTTTAACTAATATGGGTTTTAAAATCCATGACACAGTTAAGCTACCCCACAAAAAAGCAACTTTGATGATTTTAGAAAAACACACCTTTTTTTCAGAGTTTTCCAAAATTCAAACAAGCCATAAGTTTGTCCGGCATTAATGTATTTTAATTCTGAAAAATTCAATTAATTCCCTATATTTTTTAGGGGATTAATATATTTCTTAAACAAAAATAATTGATAGCTTTTACTCGTAGAAATAAATATGATCACTCAAAGTAAAATCGATCTAGAGGTTCTTAAAATCATTGAAAAAATCAAAAAGCGAATGACAATACTAGGACATCCTCCGATCACGCAACTAACAGCAGAGCAGGGGCGATTTTTTTTTCAAGAAGCCATTAAACTCTACGATCTCAGGTTAGAAGCTGGCGTAAAATTTGAGAATCAATTAATTAAACGTCCTCATTCACCAGCAATTCCAATTAGAATCTATCGTCCTATTTGTGATAAAGGTATTGACTTATCTTTACCAATACTTGTCTATTTTCAGGGGGGTGGTTGGGTTTTTGGTTCCTTGGATAGTGCAGACGATACTTGTTCTTTTTTAGCTAAATATGGGCAATGTATTGTGATCTCTGTAGATTATCGACGCTCTCCAGAACATAAGTATCCCGCAGCCGTCCATGATGCCCTTGATGCGATTTATTGGGCGGATCAACAAGCAGCTAGTTTGGGAGGCGATCGCCAACGATTAGCCCTTGGTGGAGAAAGTGCAGGGGGTAATTTAGCGGCGGTGGCAGCAATCCAGTTACGCAATGAGAGGAAAATTTCGCCCATTGCCCAATTACTGATTACTCCCGTTACCCAGTACGGCTTTGAGACAAACTCCTATCAAGCAGGTCATCAGCTTGGGTTATCAAAAGAAACAATGGCTTGGTTCTGGCAACAGTATTTAGAAGACTTTTCCCAAGCGGAAACATGGCAAGTGTCCCCACTGAGGGTTCAGGATGCCAGTCAACTACCACCCGCAATTATTGCAGTTGCGGAACAGGATCCCCTCCTGGATGATGGGTTAATGTATGGCGATCGCCTCCGGTCATTTGGAGTTCCGGTCAAAATTCTTCGATACCCGACCCTAATCCATAGTTTTATTCGCTCAATTCATGTGGTGCAAGCAGCGAAAATAGCTTGCCACGAAATTGCAGATAGTTTAAAAAAGCAATTTTATGGCCTTAATTAATGACACGCCCTAGTATCAACTGACTTACAACTGCGGGACAGCGGCAAATTTTCACTGCTCTTTCCCCGTTTCCTCCAGTGGCTGATCCCCAATAGAACTGGGAGTAGATTCTATAACATCATTGAATTCATATTCTTAGTGCTAGAGGCGAATATTTTTCAGGCGAATCATAAATTTATGCTGAGAATTAGTGAAAATTAAAAGTGCCAAAAAGAGTTGCTAATTTTAAGGAAATCTCAAAGATAAATCTTGTGGTGACTGTTGCGGCAATAGGGTCAACCCATGATTCAAAAATAGGGATTTTGGGAGTTTTGAAGCAAGCCCAGGAAACGCCCGGTGGGATCTGCTCACTGGGAAGCCTGTGCTTGATGGAATTGTGTGGACGGCGGATCTGAAGCGCTGGGCCGAAAATCTCCCGGCGATCGCCCCCCAATGGGATATCTCCTGGCAGAGGCAAAGGGAGTTCAGTCCCCTGGGCTTGATTGGATTTTTGATTTTTTGATCCCTACGGTAATTTACAAAGTCCTTGGAGAAATGCTAGCTTATAGGCCAACTGAGTAAGTCAGCTTAGTTCAAGGTTACAAAGCCTTGAAGCGGGGGAACCACCCGTCAACCCAACCGGGAAGACACCGGGGCTTATTTTCTGAGATATGCAGAAAAGGGACATCTTCCAGTCCTAGCCCGTCAGCTAACCTCGTCAGCATCGGAAGAAGACTGAAGCACGGCGATCGCACCGTAAATCAGAATTCCCAGACAACGACTGTCAGTTACCAATCACTTCCCTCTATTTACTGAAAAAGGGTAGGTAATTTTGCATGGTTTTATTATCGAGTTTGGCCCGTGGGGCCAGAAGGTTTTTGGTACCGTCTTTTTGGCAAAATCGTCTCCGCAAAGAAATTTGGCTACCCCTCTATGGTTTTGGGGGATTGTTACTGCTCTGGTGGGCGATCGCCTTAGTGCGGGGCGAAATGATGCCGACGCCCCTAGAAGCATTGGTCAATAACCTGGATTTTATTCTGCATCCCTTTTATCGGCGTGGCCCTGGAGATTTGGGTTTAGGTTGGTTGCTTCTGGCCAGTTTGCGCCGGGTAATTATTGGTTTTATTTTGGGGGCTTTGGTGGCGATCCCAGTGGGAATCTGGATTGGCCTCTCCCGTAATGCCTGGCTCGCGATTAACCCGATTATTCAAATTCTCAAACCTGTATCGCCCTTAGTTTGGCTACCGATCGCCTTGTCGATTTTTAATGGAGCAGAACCCTCGGCGATTTTTGTCATTTTTATCACCTCCCTCTGGTCAACGATTATCAACACCGCAGAAGGTGTGGCCCAAGTACCGAGGGATTATCTCGAAGTGGCGCGAATGTTAGAAATGCCCCGCTGGAAACAACTATGGCGGGTTATTTTGCCAGCGAGTTTACCCTACATTTTTACGGGATTGCGGATCAGCATGGGGGTCGCTTGGCTCGTCATTGTCGCGGTGGAAATGCTCACCGGGGGCATTGGCATTGGTTTTTTTGTGTGGGACGAATGGAACCGCCTCAATGTGAGTTCGGTATTTTTGGCGGTCTTTGTCATCGGCATCACAGGCTTGATCCTAGATTCGGCCCTCGCTTATCTGCAAACGGCGATTACCCATCGTCCGGCCCAGCATTAGGAGCATCACTGCAATGAATAAAATAAGTAGACGCTCCTTTGTATTTGGGATGGGGGCAACGGCTTCGGCATTAGTTTATGGTGCTTGTACTGCCCCAACGGGTAAAAAGATTCAGGGTCGTTTGCCCCATGCTTTAGCGGTTGAGCCCTTGGTACGGCCAGAAAGTTTGGAAAAACCGAATTTAACGGTAGGCTTCGTGCCGGTGAATGATTGTGCGCCCCTGGCGATCGCCTACAGAAAAGGTTTGTTCCAGAAATACGGTTTGAATGTCCAACTCAGTCGCGAAGCCAGTTGGGCCAATGCCCGTGATGGGTTGATCTTCGGTCGATTGGATGCGTCGCCGGTGGTTTCTGGGGCCGTAACCAATGCGCGAATTGGTGCCGAAGGAGCTAGGGCTTTTCCGTTGGTGGCAGCAATGACCCTCCACCGCCATGGCAATGCCTTGACCATGAACCGACAGCTTTGGGAGGCTGGCATAAAACCGTGGCCAGATTACCAAGGTGATTTAGCTAAATTTGGCCGAGATCTCCGCAGTTTTTGGCAAAAATCTCCCCTTGATGACCGCGCTTGGGGAATTCCCTTAAGTTCTTCAATTTATGAATATTTTGCCCGTTATTTAGTCGCCGCCATTGGCCTTGATCCGATGCGAGAGTTGCGATTGGTGATTACGCCGCCGCCCCAGATGGTGAGCAATATGCGGATCGGGGCGATGCAAGCCTACATGGTGGCAGAACCTTGGAATACTAGGGCGATCGCCAAAAATGAAGGCATTGGGTTTACGTTCATCCAAGGGCGAGATGTGTGGCGGGGCCATCCGGATCGGGTGCTGGCGGTGGCGGAATCTTTCATTGAACAATACCCCAAAACCTACCGCTCCCTCGTCAAAGCCTTGATCGAAGCTTGTCAGTATTGTGGCGACCCCAATCATCGGCAAGAAGTGGCAAGCATTATCGCCGAACGGGC
Organism: Picosynechococcus sp. PCC 7002; assembly: GCF_963860125.1. NCBI lineage: Bacteria > Bacillati > Cyanobacteriota > Cyanophyceae > Chroococcales > Geminocystaceae > Picosynechococcus > Picosynechococcus sp. PCC 7002. The sequence goes on along the minus strand of NZ_CAWLFA010000007.1, from coordinate 19,703 downwards.
CTTTACAGGGGCCAATATAAACTACACTCGTCCGGCCATTGTCGGGGATTACGACTACGGTGGTTTTGATGCCCAGCAACGGCTAGAGAGCAGTTTAGATACGACGACCTTTTTTGAATTGCACCCCGAAACTTCGACGGTGCCCCATGATCACTCCACGTTTCTCTGGCAGTCCCAGGGGATTTGGTTAATGACCCAAGCAGCCCGCTGGGGCCAAATTGAAACATTACCAACCGATCTAGAGGCGATCGCCAAGCGAGCCTGGCGCACCGATCTTTACCGGGACATTGCCGCCGAAATGGGGATTACCAGTCCCAGCGAAGATTACAAGGTAGAACCAGCCACTGCCTTTATCGACCAAAAAGCCTTTGATCCAAGCGATCCAGTCGGTTACCTCAATAGTTTTGAACTGCGGGCCAAACGTCCCCAAATTTATCCCGTTAGCTAAACAAAATTAGCATCCCAAATCTATGACTAGACCCCAATCTTTCCCCTCCCCTGCCGCCATGGAATCTCCCAACGATACTTTTTTAGCCATTGAGCATATTCACAAACAATATCCCAAGGCCGATGGAAGCCAGTTTGTTGTCCTCGAAGATATCAATCTCACCATTGGCGCCCAGGAATATGTGTCTGTGATTGGCCATTCTGGTTGCGGTAAATCGACCCTGCTGCGGATCGTTGCGGGTTTAGAAAAACCCAGCGCCGGCCATGTCACCCTAGAGGGGAAACTGATTCGCCGCCCCGGTGCTGACCGGATGATGGTTTTCCAAGGCTACGCGCTCTTACCCTGGTTAACGGTTCGGGACAATATCCGCCTAGCCGTGGATGAAGTTCACAAGCATCTTTCTAAAGGCGATCGCCGCCACCTTGTTAACGAACATATCCACATGGTCAATCTCACCGCCGCCGCCGACAAATATCCCCACGAACTTTCCGGTGGCATGAAACAGCGGGTAGGGGTTGCGAGAGCCTTGGCGACTCGGCCAAAAATGCTCCTCCTCGATGAACCCTTTGGTGCCCTCGATGCCCTGACCCGACCGAAACTGCAAACCCAAGTCCTCGATATTTGGGAAAACCACCGTCAAGCCGTGATGATGATTACCCATGACGTTGACGAAGCCCTGTTTATGTCTGACAAAATCGTGATGTTGACCAATGGCCCCCAGGCTACAATTGGGCAAGTTTTAACGGTGGATCTCCCTCGACCCCGACATATCCACGAACTACGGGAAACCCAAAAATACTATGATTTGCGCAATGAGGCCCTGGATTTTCTCGAACGCTATCAGTAAATAAGCCGTTTTTTGGCTCGCCCAGTCAGCATGAAAAAACTTTCTGAAAAACTACACCACTATTTTTTTGAGGAGGAACGTCCGGAAAAGGTGAGCCTGGCCAATGTTTTTGCCCTCACCGAGGAAAGATTATTTGGTTTTCCCCTGGCGCTCATTGCTTTTTTGAGTATTTTTGCGATCCCCGGCACTTCCTTTATTTTTGGCATGGCGATGCTGTCGATCACCCTGCAACTATGTCTGGGGCAGTCTAAACCTTGGGTGCCCCGCAAAGTTCTCCAAACGTCTTTTTCCCTACCGCAAATTCAGCGGTTTATGGGTTATCTGATTCCCTGGTTAAAAAGGGTCGAGAAAATCACGAAACCCCGTCTGACACCCATTTGTCACAGTCTGCCGGGACGAATTATTTTGGGAATTATTTTGTCGGCCATGGCCTTATTGGTGGTTTTACCGATTCCTGGGGCGAATACGGTGCCGGCGATCGCCATTTTTTTTGCGGCCCTCGGCCTCCAGGAAGATGATGGGGTTTTAAGCTTGCTCGGCATGGCGATCGCCTTGGTTTTTCTTGGGGTGATCATTGGCCTGCTGTGGACGGGGAGCAATCTTTTTCAAGTCATTTTTCGATAAAATTGCACCCGGCATCAGCATCAACGTGGGGTAAAAAATACTTTGCGTAGCTCATCGATACCCAAGATTAGCGGCGGGCAAATAATTAACAAAAGCCACTGCCAAGGGGCCAGAGGCGCGGTCTGGAAAATATTCTGAAAAAACGCACTTTTGGTAATCATAATCACCAACATCCACTCAGTAGCAATACCTACCCAAATTAATGGATTGGAAAAAAATCCCAGGCGAAAAATCGAGATATTTTCAGAACGACAGGCAAAGACATTACCATCTTGGCAGGCGACAATCACGGCAAGGGTCATAGTGGTGGCTTGGGCATAGATGGCAGTGGTAGCCGCATCAGCGCTGTGCTGCAAAAGGTTAGGGGTAATGGCCTGGAGATCAGCCAGACTATAGCCATAGCTCCACCAGACAATGAAAAAGCCAATCATACCTAAAGCAGCTTCAATGAGGCCCAAAAAACAGTAGGCACGAAAAAAGAGCGATCGCCCCAGGAGATTTTGGGATTTCTTACGGGGGGGTTGGGTCATAATGCCCACTTCTGCTGCTTCGGTGCCCAATGCCAAAGCCGGGATCATATCCGTGCCCAAATCCACCGCTAAAATTTGCATAATGACCAAAGCTGGGGGAATTTTGAGGGCAACCATCAACAGAAAGGGCACCACCTCCGCCACATTAGAAGCCAAGATATAGGTGATAAATTTGCGGATATTTTGGTAAACGGCGCGCCCCTGTTCTACAGCGCTAATGATCGTCGCAAAGTTGTCATCGGTGAGGACAATATCCGCCGCTTCCCTGGCGACATCGGTGCCATTTAAGCCCATGGCAATACCAATGTGGGCCGCCCGTAAAGCCGGAGCATCATTCACCCCATCCCCCGTCACTGCCACCACTTCCCCAATATCTTTGTAGGCTTGCACGAGACGTAATTTTTGTTCGGGAGACATCCGCGCAAACACGAGGCCCGAACGATATTTCAGGATTTGCCGCAGTTGAGCATCAGACAGATGGCCCATGCCTTCTCCGGTGGCAACCCGGACTTGCTGATTGACAATGCCAATTTGTTGGGCGATCGCCTGGGCCGTGAGGCCATAGTCCCCCGTCACCATCGTCACCTTAATGCCAGCGGTATGACATTGGGCGATCGCCTGCTTCACCTCCGGCCGGGGCGGATCAAACATCGCAATTAAACCAATAAAAATCAAATCCCGCTCAAGATCCTGGGCGCGCAGATTAACCAAATCCCGTTGCCCTCGTCGCGCCGCCACCCCCAACACCCGAAACCCCTGGGCTGCAAGGCGATCATTGGCTTGTACCACTTCTTCCCACTGTTCATGGCCCAAAGTTTGGATCGCCCCATTGCGCAACACCGCCTGACAATGGCGCAACACCTCCAGCGGTGCCCCTTTTGTAAAGGCCATACAGGGCAGTTCGCTCTGCCAAATATCTGACTCCTGCCAATCTAAGACCACAGTCATCAGTCGCCGGCGAGAATCAAAGGGAATCTCCCGTAACCGGGGATATTGTTGTTGTAAGTGTTCAATATTTAAGCCGGCCTTAACCGCGACAACAATCAGCGCAGCTTCGGTGGGATCGCCAATTTCCTGCCAGCGGCTCGGTGTGTCGAGGTGGACGAGCTGGGCATTAGAACAAAGGGCAGCCCCCGTCAATAGCAGGTCAATTTTCCAGCGGGCGGTGAAGTCTCCGGCTAAATTCACGGTGCCCGATCCAGGGTCATAACCGGCACCAGTGACTTCAATTAAAAAGGGTTGAATTTCTCCGGGTTGGCCGTGATTAGGGGTTTGTAAAGGCGGTTGAACAGGCAATTCTGCTTCGGTTAACCAGGGCAACCAGAGGTAATGGACGGTCATTTCATTTTTCGTGAGGGTGCCCGTTTTATCCGTGCAGATCACCGTGGTGGCGCTGAGGGTTTCCACCGCAGAAAGACGGCGAACAAGGGCATTTTTGCGCACCATCCGCCGGACACCCATGGCAAGGGCGAGGGTAACAGTCGGCAGCAATCCTTCTGGCACCAGGGCAACGATAATGCCAATGGCAAAGACGAAACTTTCCCGCAGTTCCATCCCCACTAAAAATTCCGTCAACAGAAAAACAATCACGCCCATCGTCAAGGCGATCGCCGTAATAACGCGGACAATCTTACCCACCTGAATTTCGAGGCTACTGGGTTCCCGTTTCACATTGGTTGTTAGATGAGCCACATGACCAAATTCCGTTTGGGCACCAGTGCCATAGACCACCGCCACCCCCCGCCCCGACGAAACTGTCGCCCCCGCCAAGAGTAAATTGGCAATTTCTGCAGGATTTGTTTTTTCTCGGGTGGGTTGTTCTCCCCGGCGGAGGGGCTGGCCATCACGCACGGACGCCGTTTCTCGCACCCGTACCGGATAGGCATTCCGCGCCACAGGCAAAGATTCCCCCGTCATCACCGAAAGATCAAGATATAAACTTTCTGAAGCGACCAACCGCGCATCCGCAGAGAGGCGATCGCCTTCTTCCAGTTGCATCACATCCCCCGGTACCAGTTCCACCGCCGGAATCGATTGGAGCGCACCATCTCGGTACACTTTCACCTGTGCGGGCAACACCTTTTTCAAAGCTGCTAGGGATTTTTCTGCCTGGAATTCCTGCCAAAAGCTAAAAATGCCATTCACCCAGATCACAGCCCAAATCGCCCAACCCAGTTCCGGCGTCCCCGATACAAATGCCAAAATTCCCGCCACCCAGAGTAACAGGGCCATAAAGTGAGTGACTTGATCTAAAAAACGCAACCATAGGGGCCGTTGGGGCGGTTCCGGTAGCGCATTTGGCCCAAATTTTTCTAAACGTTGCTGCGCTGCCTGGGCCGATAAGCCGTCAGGTTGAGATTCCAGGACAGCATAAACATCTTCCGGAGCAAACGTCCAAATATGGCTTGATTCCATTACTGCGACCCACCAGAAAACACAATTAATTTGATGCTGTCACAACCCATGCTAAAACAAACATCTTCCTCCGTAAGCATCAACGATTCTTTACATCATCATCCATCGGCGCGACTTGCTCACATCGCAGCATTAAGATTGCAGTTGCCATAGCCACAATCCCAGAAAAAATTCACGATCCAGTACCCGAAAGCCTTTTTTTAAACCAATTTTAGATAAGTTTTAGTTATTTTTTTATCCAAAAAGACTTAAGTCCAGCTTATTTACATGTCATGGCCTTAGGACTATATTAAATCTCACATCCATAGTCGAAAGACTATCAACAGGCCAAGTTTAAGGGCAATGTCCTTGAGGATTCTGCCCTTTCTCTCAGTTTTTCATCATTGATTCTTCGATCAATTGAGTACAGCACCTAGTTAAAGCAAACACAAATATATGAATCAATACAGTCATCGTAAATTTTTGATCACCACTGGCGTGGCAGCGGGCAGCTTATCCATATTTTCTTTGTAGTAATTAGAGTTTTAGCACAGAAACAATTGGAACTTTCTTGGGCATTTTAAACAATTTTATATTTATCGAGGAGGAATCTACTGTTATGAGACAACAGCAACTTTTTTGGCTGACTACTTTGATCGTTGGGGGCAATATTTTTCAGGCTGCTACGCCACTACAGGCCCAGGAAATTAATTTGACAACATCGCTGAGTTCACCAACACTACAGGATTCTCGCTATCTAGCCTCGGCCTCCATGGGACAAATGGCCTCAGTATCTAGATTACGGGACGTGAAGCCGACGGATTGGGCTTATGAAGCACTACAAAGTCTGGTGGAACGGTATGGTTGCATTGTTGGTTATCCAGATCAAACATTCCGCGGCGATCGCCCCCTGAGCCGTTATGAATTTGCCGCCGGACTAAATGCTTGCCTCAATGCCCTAGAACGGCAGATCCAAGGCAATAATGCCGATGTATCCTCCAGCGATCTTGCAACCCTCCGGCGATTGACCAACGAGTTTCAGGCGGAATTAGCCACCCTCGGCACAAGGGTTGATGATCTCGAAGCCCGCACCAGTGAACTCGAAAACCAACAATTTTCAACGACCACAAAACTGAATGGAGAAGCTATTTTCTCTATCAGTGGGGCAACGGGTGGTGAACCAGAGGGCAACGATGCTCAGATTACCTTCAATAATCGTCTGCGGCTGAATTTGACCACCAGTTTTACCGGAAAAGATGCCCTGATTACTGGCTTACAAGCCTACAATTTTTCGGCGGGTAAATCTATTACAGGTACAGGTAACGTTGCCGAAACTCTCTTTCCCAATGATGCCTCTATCCTTGGGGATAGCATGACTAACCTCGCCTGGGAACCACAATTTGCTGGTTTGAATCCACAAAATCTACAACCTAGTTGCGGTAACAATAGCCTTTGTCTGTACAAGTTGCTCTATGTTAGACCGATCACAGATAAATTAACGGCATTTATTGGCCCGAAGGCGGAAGTTACCGATGCCTTTCCGGCGATTCTTCCCTTTGCTAGTGAAGGCCAGGGAGCACTTTCTCGCTTTGCAACTTTGAATCCAGTATTGCGGATGTCTGGGGGAACCAGTGGTACAGGACTCGCTTCCGCAGCTGGCTTTATCTATAAACCCAATGATGTCATCGATTGGCGGGCACTCTATGGGTCAGTGAATGCGGCAATCCCTGGTAATGAAGGTTTTCCGGGGACGCCGTTGGGGGCTGGCTTGTTCAATGGCAGTTTTATCGCCGCAACACAATTGACGCTTCATCCTAATGACAAGCTTGATCTAGGTCTGAACTATGCCTACAGCTACCACCAGATCAATATTGCGGGTACGGGTTTAACAGGAGCTGAGACGCGTATTCTTGGCGATCTACCACTGACCACCCCAGTACGATTTAACTCCTTTGGGGCAACAGTAAACTGGCGCGTCAGTCCAAAAGTTAACCTGACAGGTTATGGGGCATACATCATGACAGATCAAGCGAATAGTGGCTCTGCCTATACAAATCTAAGCAGTTGGATGGCGGGTCTGTATTTTCCAGATGCATTCGCGAAGGGCAATGCGGCAGGGATTTTGTTTGGTCAACCACTTTATCGGGTAGATGCGGGTAATGGGGCGAGTTTAAGTCCAGCAAACATTGGCGATCGCCAAACCCCCTACCAACTGGAAGCCTTTTATCGCCATCAAATCAATGATCACATCAGCATTACGCCGGGGGCATTTGTGATTTTCAATCCAGAAGGAGATGCCCAAAATGAAACAACCAGCGTTTTTGCGTTGCGTACGACTTATACCTTCTAGAACTAACTGATCACCATTTTACTTAGTAGAAACTTATGAGTGTTTTTGTTGCGGCTGATAGTATTGATAAAGTATTTCCGTTGTCGGGGGTGGTGAATATATTACCCTTTAATATTTTTTACCTTCATAAATCATGTTCAAAACTTTAATCAAAAATAGTGCGGCGATCGCGTTTGTACTTTTAGGTTCCATAGCCGTTATTCCTGGGGCAAGTTCCCAAATTAGTGCTACTCCCTTATTACAAGCCGAAGATTTCCAGGGTTTGGTTTATTACCAAGACCCAAATACGAGGGGAATGCCCATTAATCGCCCTGGTATTTTCATCGGTCTGCCTCAGCAAGGGAGCAATCAAGGGGGTTGGTTGTTGGATATTCCGAGTAATGATGTGTTTGCGCCTAGTTCTTTGGGTGTCAATATTTTTCAATTTGAGCAGCAATATTTTTTATTCTTTGATTCAATCTCTAATTTTGACGATGGCAGAGCTTACAATCGCATCTTAGATGCCGTAGAGATACCCGCTGATGCAGTCTTACTACGTTGTTCAGAGAGTATTAATGAAACATCAGAAATTATTGCGTTTTTAAATGCAGAAGAAAGGGCAATTATTGAAGCCCAATCTCCCAATGCAATGGATGGAATTCTCGCTGAATTGCAAAACCCGACAATGCTTTACTCAGTTGATTCTCGCCGTTTGTCCATTGAGGCTATTCCTGGAGAGGGTTTTACGTGTAGAAGTTTTTCTCTTATCTATACAACTCTTGAATAATTAATTCTTTTCTCTCACTTCAAAAAACCTCCTTGTTCTAAACATTGGAAAAAATTTTCTAGAAATTTAAACCAAAACTCCCCTCAATCTCCGGTAGCTTGGGGCATTTCAGCATCACTGTAGCTACTTTGAAGGCGATCGCCACCCTAAAAAACAGCATTATCATAAGTTTAGCTTATATTTTTCCTCGGAATACTAAGGCTGAACCTGTTTACATTTCATTGAATAATAGCTATACTAAATCTTAAGTTCATAGTTTAAATACTATTGTCAAACTTATATCACCAACCCTAAAGGCAAAGTTCTATGGGGTTTTGCCTTTTACCTCAAAATTCCCTTGTCCTCTAACATCTCAGTCAATTACAGCATTACAAAAAGAAACTATGTACCAATACAAACATTCTGATTTTTTGCTTATTGCGACCCTTGACTGAATGCCCAACTACGCCCCCGATGCTCGCCACAGTTACCTGACCCATGACAACCGGGTGTCGTCCATAGTTTTTTACAAGTTTCCTCCATCAAGCTATATTCGTCCCGATCTAGGCAATTGGGGCGAATTTTTTTTGCGCTTAAGGCAGAATCCAAAGGCAAATAATAGCAGTTCATCTATTTTATTACGTGGGTTCTTTGCACTGTAGCAACCTAAAATATAGTGTTTGATTTTATAAATTCCAATAATATTGTGACTGTTCATTTAATTTTTTGAATTCGTCACTAAGCTGACTATCCCTAGAATAATTTCTGACAGAATTAATCCTGATTAAAGCTTGGAGATCAGGCCCACAATTCAAAGCAATTTGTGAAGCTTAATTGACTCCGGTTTTCACCACAGCAGATAGGCAGGTGCGTTAAACTCTAAACGTAATAATTTTACGGCAAAAATTAGGAGATTATATCGATGGCCCAGGCAATTTGGAATGGTGCAGTGGTGGCAGAAAGCGATCGCTGTGAAGTGGTAGAAGGAAATTATTATTTCCCCCCCGATGCCATTAAAACGGAATATTTTAAGCCGAGTAAAACCCACACTACCTGTTCGTGGAAGGGTCAGGCCAGCTATTACACCCTGTCCGTAGCCGGGGAAGAAAATAAAGATGCGGCTTGGTATTACCCAGAACCCAAGGAAAAAGCCGCGAATATTAAAGGTTATGTGGCGTTTTGGCGCGGCGTTAAAGTCGAATCTTAGGATTTGAAGGGTTAAGGCGATCGCCAATGGGTTGTGGTTGTTTTGGTAGGTGATCCTTATGGGACACTAGAGGGTATGCCAAAGCAAAGTTACGGAAAAATTCCCCAGGGGCGATCGCAAACGCTACTGTTTGGCTTGCTTGATTTTGCGAATGATGCCCTCGATGCAGATGAACTCCAACTAGACCGACTACGGACAACGGTAAAAGTCCATTGGCAGGCCCCCAGGCGACTGGTGGTGCAGACAAAATTACGCCATTTGCAAGCTTTAACAGAACTCATTGATGCTCCCCTAACCGTACCTCAACTGAAAACGGCCCTTAGGGATTTAGAAAGTTTTTTGGGGATTTTAGAGGATCACCGCACCACGATCCGGGGGTCTGATACTTGGCATTTTTCCTTAAATTTCTGGGGCGATCGCTGGGCACGGGCAGAAAATATACAACAGTTTAATCACACTTGGGCCGCGCGTCGCTTGGGGATATCCGAGAAGAAGCAAAATAATTTTCAGGAGAATTCTCAAACGGATCATGACCCAACTCACCCGGACTGGCAAAGCCTGTGTCGGCAAGCGCTGGATACCCACTTAACCAGTAATCCCCTAACGGCGGGGGATGGCATGGCCTTTGAATTAGCGGATTTGTACGTGCCCTTGGGGGTGACTGCCACCCATGCAGAGGAAGATTCTCCCAGCGATGATCCCCAGGATTTTTTGGCGCAATATCGCCATCTCTCCCATAATCGACTGGCGATCATTGGGGAGCCAGGGGCCGGAAAAACGACTTTTTTGCAACAGTTGGCCCTGGCTTTGTCGGCAACCGAAGATCTTCCTGTTTGGATCCCCCTGGCCGATGTGGGGGGGCGATCGCTAGAAAATTATTTGCTTGAAGTTTGGCTAAAGCAGCTTTTTAAGCAATTTACCATCGCGCCAAAAATCCAGACTGAATTTGCTGAACTGATTCAAAACAAACGGGTCTGGTTATTTTTAGATGCCCTTGATGAAATGGGAGATAATCTCAGCCAAGCGTCATTCAAACTCGACCGGGAACTCCAGGGCTGGTTAGGCAATGCTTCCGTCGTTTTGAGTTGTCGCAGTGCGGTGTGGGACACAGGGAAAAATGCCCTCACTGATTTTGTGATCCACCGTTGCCAAGGCTTTAGTGATGATGCCCAGCGTAAACAAGTGCAATGCTTTATCCAAAAATGGTTTCAAGGACAACCTCAACTCGGCGATCGCCTCTATGGTGAACTAAACCGCAGTATCCACAGTCGCATCCGTGGGGTTGCGCGCCAGCCGCTGTATTTGACGTTACTGTGTCGCACCTGGCAGCTCACCCAAGGCAAATTACCGGGGACAAAAGCCATTTTGTATCGCCAGTTTGTGGAAGCTTTCTATGACTGGAAACAAGATACTTTTCCCACGACCCAAACCCAACGCCAGCAACTGAATCAAATTTTGGGGCAGTGCGCTCTCAAGGTGCTCCAAAAAAATCCCGCAAAAGCCCGGTTTCGTCAGGCTGAAATTCAACCGTTTTTCGATGCCGTTGATCCTGATTTTTTTACCCTCGCGCTCCAATTGGGATGGTTAAAGCGGGTCAGTCGCTCTGCAACAACGGGGGAAAATGTCTACGCTTTCCATCATTTAACGTTTCAAGAATACTTTGCGGCAACGGCGATCGCCCACTGGGAGATTTTTATCGACGAAGGCGGCGAATATCCGATATTTTCGTTGGGTTGGCAGGAAACGATTTTGCTATGGCTGGGACGCGAAGAAATTGCCGCAGGCGAAAAAGAAAATTTTCTGCAAGCGCTTTTACACTGGCAAGACCATTGTGGTGGTTTCTACGAAGTACGCGCCACCTGTTTTGTTGGCAAAGCTTTAGCCGAATTCCCGGAATTTTCCCAAGGGCAAGCAGTGATCGATCAACTGGTGCAATGGCGCTTTGTCACCGCCCAGAGACAACCCAAGTTACCATCGCCCCTAGTTGAAGAGGCAGGCATTGCGCTCTCCAGAAGCGATCGCCAGCGGGTGGTGACTACCCTCGAGCAATTTTTAGCGACCCATCCCGATGCCTTTGACCGTTGGTTAGCGGCCCATAGCCTCGGCAAAAACCATGATTTCGGCAATCCAACGGCGATCGCCAACCTCGAAGATCTGCTGACAGAAACCGCAGATCCGAATTTTCAACTTAATCTCTGCCGCAGTTTAGGGGCCATCGCTCCCGATAATGCCCTCGTCATTGCCAGTCTTACCCGCCTGTTGGCAGCGGATCAAAAAGCAACTATCCGTCGTAAAGCCGCCCTGCGTCTCGGTAAACTCCAGCCCCATCATCCCCAGGCGATCGCCACTTTGTTAGAGCTTGCGGCAACGTCTCCCCAGGCGATCGCCACCCTCCAGGAAATTTGTCCGGATCATCCTTTGGTGCAAACAGATACTGTTAGTCAAACTCGGCCCACCCGACGGCGCACCGCAAAGCGGATCTCGGAGAGATCGCCCCGTGAACAGGCCCTAGCTAGCCAAAGTCTTTTAAAAAAATTAAGCCTAGAAAGCAACCTCGATCAACGCACAAGGCTAGTTGCCCGTCTCAGTAGTTATCTGCCTGACCATCCAGAGATTATTCCCAATCTACTCACAGCTCTCCGTCAGGCTCGCCGAAAAAGTACCCTCAAGTTGGCCGTTGACACCCTCGGTCAATTAATTGAGACGAAACAATTACCCCTAGTTTTGCCCCAGGTGAAACACATTTATCAGACGGTCACCCCCCATTCTCCCAATCGGCGCTACTGTTATAAATTGCTCTGGGACTGGTCAAAAACTTTGCCTTACGAAGTCTTTCAACGGGCTTGGTCGTCTTTTTAAATTTATCCCGGCGATCGCCTTCACCTCAAGGGGTGATTTTGAAACACAGTAGATAATTTTCTAATCGATCAATCACTTTATGGGCAAACATCTTTTTGCAAAAAATATCTACCGTCCGTAAAATTATAAAATTTTCCGTTGAGAACCTATTTGCAAACAACTTAAAACCAACAAAATTATTTTGTTGGGATCAATTTTCCATAATGGCAATAGTTTCAAAATGACCCATGGACGCTAAGATTTCCCCACATTAAAGCGTTTGTTTCAATGAAAAATACCATAACAATGAACATTAAGTTCGTCAATTACAGTATGATGCTAATAATTCTCATTTACTCCCCTACTAATTAGCTTCTACACCGACGATGACTATTACGCTGTCCACAAATGATCTGTATCAAATTTGGAATGATAGCTTAGAAACAGGGACAATTGTTCAATATTCCGATGCACTAGCTACCTTCACTGAATTTCCGAAACAATTAGGAAAAGGCTATTGGCGTGATATTCAGTTACGTTCGGGTATTAATTTATTGATTCAAGACTACACTTGCCATGACTCAATCATTGAATATGGACAAACTGAAGCGTCACCGCACTTTGTCTCTAGCTTTTACTTAGCAGGTAATTATCAATCAATTGTGCCGGGTATGAGCAATCATCGTCATTTGAATATTAAGTCAAATCAAATGTTTTTGATGGCAGATACCAAAGAAATTGATGAAATCCCAGGCCAGGAACAAATTATTTCGATCAAATTGCAAATTGAGCCCTGCTTCCTTCAGAGTTTTAGCAATCAGCCAACATACCAATTACCTTCGCCGCTTCAAAGATGGATCGATCAAAAAACAGTAGCGCCATTTCTTACCACAGGCATTACAACTTCTAATATGCAAGTCATCCTCAAACAGATCTTGAGTTGTCCTTACCAAGGATTGATGGCCCAGATGTACTTAGAGAGTAAAGTCTTAGAATTATTTGTCCTTCAATTGGAGCAGTTCACAACTAAATCTACGGCTAACTGCCCCCCTTTACCCAGGGCAGATATTGATCGTATTCACCATGCCAAAGAAATTTTAATCAATAATTTTGATAATCCGCCTTCTCTACTAGATCTGGCTCGACAGGTGGGTTTAAACGATCACAAACTAAAGCGAGGCTTTCGTCACTGTTTTGGGACAACTGTATTTGGATATTTGCGTACCTATCGCATGGAACAAGCAAAACAATTAATTGCCGAATCACATTTGACTCTAGCAGGGGTAGCCCAATCCATCGGTTACAACAGCCCCAGTCGATTTTGTGATGCTTTTAAACGGCAATTTGGCATGACGCCCAGAGCCTATCAAAAACAACTCCATGGATATAAAACGGATCCCTCCGGGGCAAAATAAACTCCGTTTCGGGCAAAAAAGAATCTGCTAAATCCTTTACTATCCAAAGCCTATACCCAGGTATTTGAGAATTATTTTTAGTAAAGTAGATGGTGTGAGACATGAAGCAACAAGCACGCGATTCTTTTGCCCTGGCGGTGGGAAGTATGATGCCAGTATTAATTGCCACCCAGCCCGCCCAGGCACAAACATCAGCCATTACAGGCATTGAAATTATTGAAACATTGACAGGGGCTGAAGTATTTTTACAGACGACGACGGCTCAATTATTGGAGATATCGACAACTCAATCAGACAATACCCTGATCACTGAGGTTACCAATGCCCAATTGCGTTTGCCAGAAGGGCAGCCTCTGCAATCCACTAGCTTTAGCAACACAATCGAAAGTGTAGAAGTCCTTCAGGCCACAGAAAATAGCGTCCAAATTCAGATCACAGGCATGGATGCATTGCCGGAAATCAGCACAGATTTAACGATAGACGGTTTGTTTCTCCGGGCACAAGGCTCTGAGTCTAATTGGGTAACGGACGATGGAACGGAAACCCTTGAGTTGGTGGTTACGGCAACTCGTACACCAGAAGATCCAGAGGATATTTCCCGCTCTGTCACAATTATTACACGTGACCAAATTGCCACCCAAGCTGCCCTCAATCAAAATTTAGGTGATATTTTAGGGCAGCTAGTACCGGGTTTTGGCCCCACCTCAGACCGGGCGTTTACGGCTGCATCTTTGCGGGGTCGTACAGCTTCAATCTTGGTAGATGGCGTTCCTCTCAATGTGAATAACCGTGATTTTGACCGGGAATTAAAAACGATTGCCCCAAATGCTATTGAGCGGATTGAAGTGGTACGAGGCCCTTCTGCTCTCTATGGCGGTGAGGCGACTGGGGGCATTATCAATATTATTACCCGCAGGGCAGGGGAAGAGAGACTGGTCACGCAGGTTGAATTGGGTGTTGATGCTGCTCTAGGGAATTTTGAGGGGGAAAGCTTTGGTAATTTTCTTCGTTATGGCTTATCTGGCCAGGAAAACAATGTTGATTATTTAGTCGATTTATCCCGCACCAGTAGTGGAGCCATTTTTGATGCGGAAGGCGATCGCATCCCCGTCATCCAAGGGAACGATGAGAGTGAGACATTCAATATCTTAGGCAAAGTGGGGATTGCCCTCGGAGAACAACAACGGCTCCAGTTTTCGGCTAATCACTACAACAGTAAACGAACCACAGATGTCATTTCTGATCCCATCGTAGATGCGATACCCGGTGTCCAAAAAGCCCAAGCCCTAGAAGTCGGAGAACTCCAATTCCCCGCAGGAGGAGGCCCCCAAACGGATCGCAACACAGTTTTTAATGTGAGCTACAATCACGCAGATCTATGGGGTAGCAACGTTTCTGCCCAAGTCTATTATCGAGACAACCTGAGCCGCACTGATCCCCGTGACCGTCGCCCTCGTCCTTTTGGCATTTTTCAAGGGGAGCTCAATTCTGAAAATTGGGGCGGACGTCTTGGCGTACAAACTCCGCTGACACCCAAATTGAGCCTACTCTGGGGGGCAGACTACGATCAAGAAACCACCTCAAATACATTTAATCTTTTTGACCCCAATGCATTTGATGCTAGCAATGGCCAAGTTAATGTACTCACTGAACAACGCGCTTTAGTGCCTCCCTTTGATCTC
This sequence comes from Picosynechococcus sp. PCC 7002, assembly GCF_963860125.1. NCBI lineage: Bacteria > Bacillati > Cyanobacteriota > Cyanophyceae > Chroococcales > Geminocystaceae > Picosynechococcus > Picosynechococcus sp. PCC 7002. Next base: position 4,623 of record NZ_CAWLFA010000007.1, on the reverse strand, counting down.
AATAGCCTTGGCTTATTTACCCAGGTGCAATGGGAGGCAACAGAACGTTTACAACTGGTGGGAGGCATCCGCTACGAAAAGATCGATCTTGCGGTTGGAGATTACACAACGTTCTTCGGAGACTTTATCGAAGGAGGGCGTAAGGACTTTGACACTGTACTTTTCAACGCAGGTCTTGTTTATGATGCCAGTGATCATATCAATTTGTTTGCGAATTTTGCCCAGGGTTTTTCTGTACCTGATTTTGGCTTGGTTTTAGGCTTTCCAGACCCTGGATTTTCTGTGGCATCAGATGTGACAGTTAACCAACCGCAAAAAGTTGACGAGTTTGAACTTGGTATTCGGGGTAATTGGCGTAATATTCAAGCCTCTATTGCTGGTTTTTATAATCAATCAGATCTAGGCTCTACCTTTGAATTTAATCCGAGCACTGGATTTTTTGATATCTTACGGGCTCCTGAACGTGTTTATGGCATTGAAGCAACGGTCGATGCTCAGCTCAATGACACTTGGAACCTAGGGGGAACGATCAGTTGGTCAGAAGGCGAAGCAGATCTCGAAGACAATGGCACTTATCTTCCCTTGAGTAGCGCAAGAATCCAACCCTTAAAGCTGACGGCTTATGTAGAAAATGAAACACTGCCGGGTTGGACGAATCGTCTACAAGCGCTATATGTCGGCAGTCGAGACCGTGCTTTCCAAGAAGATATTGATCCTCGAGAGATTGATAGTTATTTTCTGGTGGATTGGCTCAGTAGTGTCAAGCTCGGTCAAGGTACTCTCCAGATTGGTGTTAAAAATCTGTTTGATACTTTGTATTTTCCGGCCTATGCCCAACGTAGTGCTGGTTTTTCTGACACCTTTAACAGCGCTGGCAGTGGTCGGACCCTCAGTCTTCGTTACTCTTTAACGTTTTAGAAACTATGGAATTTCTGTATAGAGCCTTCAAGCACCAATCAAAGTCCTATTACTGGCGCTTTTCTTTACTCTTATTTTTGAGTTGTAGCTTAGTTATAGGCTGTTATTCTGACGGGGTCACTAGGGTTGGAGAGACCCAGGAATGTCGTCCTATTGAACATGCTCTGGGAGAAACCTGCGTCCCCCTGGCACCTGAAAGAATTATTACTTTGAGCAATGCGGCTCTAGACAGTGTTCTTGTTTTGGAGATGCAACCTGTTGGGACGATTAGTAATACCCCTGAGCTTTTACGACAAAGGGTACAGGGGGCTGAAATTGTGGGTATGGAGGGATCTGCAAATCTTGAAAAAATATTGTCGTTGCAGCCAGATTTAATTTTAGGAGCCGCATACAGTGATGGGGCAATTTATGAACAATTGTCCCAAATTGCCCCTACGGTTTTGGAGGGAGCAGAAACCAATGGCGAATGGCAAGATATTTTGTTATTGAATGCTGAGGCTTTGGGGAAACAAGATCGCGCCCAAGCTCTCTTGGCAGAATATCAACGGCGCCTTGATCTTTTCCGGGAGAAAATGGGAGAACGACTGACGAATCTGGAAGTCTCGTTGGTTCGTATTTATCCTGATCGGATTAGTGTTTATCTCAAAAATTCCTTTGCGGGCACAATTTTACAAGATGCAGGTTTAGCACGTCCTGACTATCAAGATCGAGGTGTTTTTGGTGAACATCCCTTTCAAGAGGTGATCAGTAAAGAAGAGTTGCAACGGGCCGATGGGGATGTATTGTTTGTTTGGACGTTTGGCGCAACGCCAGAAATTAGTCGTTCGGCCCAAGCGGCTTTAGAAACGTTTAAGCAAGATCCTTTATGGTTACAACTCCAGGCTGTGCAGAACAATAAGGTTTATGAGATTGATGCCTATTGGAATGTCCCTAGTTTGATCGCCGCGAATGCTGTGGTGGATGATTTGTTTTATTATTTACTCGAACAAGAGTAGTGCAAGAAACTTGATTGTGTATTTTGCTATTCCGCTTGGCTAATCAGTAGGGTTCAAGATTTCTGTAAAGGTCTAGTACTCTTGACGCAGGTTTTGGGATTTGTTTTTTTTGATGGTTAATCCTAGGTAAGATTATCGGCACTGCCAATCGACAGTTATTTTTTGTAGCGTTGTCGTTACCGCCGGATCTCGGAGCGATCGCCTCTGGCTGGCAATACTATTGTGTTGAGCGATTCCAAACTAAAAAGGCTCTCAATTCGCCGCCCCACATCACCCTGCAACCGCCCTTTAAATTTCCAGTCGAAGACATTGATCACCTCGAAAACGTTCTCCAAATCTTTGCCCAGAACCAAATGAGTTTCCCGGTACAGTTGACGGGTTTTAATTGCTTTGCGCCGCGCGTGATCTATATCGATGTCCAACTGACTCCCCCACTCCGGGAATGCCAAGCTCAGTTAACAACGGCCTTGAGGACATGGTTAAATATTCAGGCGCAACGCGATGGCGATCGCCCTTTTTGTCCCCATGTAACCATCGCTTTTAAAGATTTAAGCCGCGCTAATTTTGACCGGGCCTGGGCCTTTTTTCGGGAGCGTCCTCTACACCATTGTTTTACCGCTGGGGGTTTGAGTTTGCTGCAACACAATGGCCGCCATTGGCAAGTCCGGGCAAATTTTCCGTTTCATACCCTGGCCTAGGTATTATAAATTGGCCCCTGTTGCGCTTGATAAAATTGTAAGACCTCTTGGGCAAAAGCCAGCTCCACTTCTGTTTTCACGATGATGCCGCGCTGTTCGAGGGCTATTTGCCAATTTGAGGGTTTTGGCCCTTCGTCGAAACCAATGGCCTCCGCATCAGCGCCCCTAGCCCCACTGACCACCCGCTTTAAGTTTGACCAATGGATTCCCCCCAAACACATTCCACAGGGTTCAGTACTAGCGATCAGTTCCAAGGCAGGCAAATTGGCAGTGCTGAGATTGTCTTGGTTAAATTTGTGTTGGGCGATCGCGATCGCCACCATCTCTGCGTGGAGAAAGAACAAATTTTCGCTGGTCACCAGGTTCACTCCCAGGGCGATCAGCTCCCCGGTTTCGATGTTAAAAATCCCGGCCCCAAAAGGCCCACCTGTTTTTTGAATAATATTTTCCCGGGCAGCCTCCACCACAAAGCGCATTTTTTGGCGATCGCCTGGAGTCGGTTGATATTGAGCGCTATATTCCTGCAGCCATTGGGGTAAACGAAAACAAATTTCTAGCGGTTGATAATACATTGGGTTTTTTACTCCATGTCTTGGGTTAATTTCATTGGGTCTTCGGAAAGTTAGGAAAAAAGGTAGGTGCGCACCTACCTTTTAAAACATACCTTTTTTAAGGATTCGACGGTGGTAGTTTGCGCAGTTCTCCGAGGAGTTTTTCCAATTGCCCTTGGACTGGCCCCAAGGTCGGATCCTCACTGTCTGCCAGTTGTTTTGACCATTTCTCGACGGTGGCGATCGCCGACTCCGGCGAAAAGGTAGGTGTACGCCTACCTTTTGGGGCAGAATCATTTAAAATGCGCTGAATCCGATCCTCAGAAAGCCGAAAAACCTTAGCCAGTTCCCGTTTCAAGGATTTTTCTCCCGTCTTGGGTCGGCCCCGTAAGCGTTTATAGCCAGCAGTTTCTAGCTTTTTTGCCGCCGCCCGAATTTCTGTCACCGTAAAATTTTTCCGTTGGGTATTTTCTTCGATTTCAATTTGCAGAGCATCCACAGCATCCGCCGCCGCGTCAATATCCACCACCCGCACCGGGATTCCTTCGGGAAATACACTCGCATATTGATCGGGGTGGGCCAGCTTAATCTGATAGAGGGCCTCCCGGCGATGTCCCCCAGCTAGCAGATGACCATGGCGATCCACCGTCAAAGGAGTAATTAAACCCAGCACCAGAATCGAATCGACCAATTCTTGGACGTGTTTATCATTGAGGGGACGGGCATCTCCCCCCGGACGATCCAAAATATCCTCAAACAACAGGAGCTTTAGATTTTGGTTAACTTCATTTTCATAGGCTTTTTCGGCGGTGAATTCTGCCGTCGCCCGTTGGTTGAGTCGATCAAGATTCAGGGTCGCTTTTTTACGGGCCATTAGTTTAAATACTCCTGGAGCCACAACCAATAATTTTTAATTTCCGTTGCTGCTTTGCCATCCGGATTCCATTCTGTAACAGCACGCCCCTCGGCAACAGAAGCAGGAAAATCGGCACGACTGCGAATCAATGGCCCGACAGGGTAGTAGACGGCGAGTCCCTCGATCAATTCCGTCAAATTGGCCTGGGGATGGGCTTGGTTAATGCAAAAAACGGCTTGGGCTTGGGCCGCCCGGATTGCCGCGAGGGTCGCTCCTAGGGCATCGAGTTCGAGTTGGCCAGGTCGTAACACCACCACACAGAGATCGGCAATTTGGGCAATTTCAATTAAACTTGCTTCGGCACTGGGTTGGGTATCCACAAACAGCCAATCGGTCTGACAACGCTTGAGGGAAACTTGGACGCGACCTGCGGGGACGGTATGAACTAACGGCGGATCATCGGCGCGGCGATCGCCCCAATCGGCACAACTCGCCTGGGGGTCGGTATCAATGATCGTTGATGGCCCAGCCACCACAGCCAAATTCATCGTTAATGTGGACTTGCCGACGCCCCCTTTTCGACTAACAATCGCAATTTTTTTCAT